>NZ_JAQMSY010000048.1:0-9919 GCF_028329095.1 Microcystis sp. CS-574 | reverse complement strand
ACATTAGCACTAATTAGAGAAGATGCAAGGGTGATGCAAGGGTTTTAAGAGATTCTAGCAGATTTAAGTGCATTTGGGAAGCTCTCAATCAAGCTAAAAGCCCTTTCCTGTAAGGTTTTTACCATTATTCAGCCAACCCTAATTAGAATGCCAAAAGGTCAGGAAAAACGCCCCAAGGCCACACCAATCAGGATAGCAACCCCGAAAAAGAGACGATACCAGACGAAAACCCAGGTACTCTGTTTTTTGAGATAATCTAATAACCAAGCGATCGAAAGATAGGAAAATATCGCCGAAGAAATTACCCCAATAGCGAGGGGAATTAATTCACTGGTGTTAATCTGGTCGAGAACTCCTTTAAATTCCACTAAACCGGCTAAAGTTATCGCCGGAATCCCCAACAGGAAGGAAAATCGCGCCGCTACGGCCCTTTCTAAACCCATGAATAACCCGGCAGTTAAGGTGGACCCAGAACGAGATACCCCCGGTATGAGCGCTAAAGCTTGGGCTAATCCCATTAAAACCCCGTCTTTTTGTCGCAAAGTCTCGAAACTGCGTTTATGTTTCCCGATTTTTTCGGACGTACCTAAGAGTAAAGCCATGACTATGGAGGCACTGGCGATCGCTGTCATGCTTCTCAGGGGGGAATTATCTAAATCGGGAATGAAAAGTTTCATTAACAAACCGAAGAAAACGATCGGAATTGTGCCTAGGATAATCCCCACGGCTAAACGAAAATCCTGGGAACGATAATCGGAACTAGCCACCGCTTTCACCATTCCCGTGGATATTTGCCTTAAATCCTGCCAAAAATAGGACAATACCGCCGCAATACTGCCCAATTGAATCACTGCTGTATAGGTGACACCGGGATCTCCCCAACCCAAAAAGACGGGAATCGCTTTTAGATGAGCGGTACTGCTAATCGGCAAAAATTCCGTCACTCCCTGCACAAATCCCAAAAAAATCGCCTGTAACCAGTTAATTTTTGCCAGAGGTATGGTGCTAGTGGTTGATTGGGCAATGACGGCGGGTGTAATCGCCAAAATCACCGTTATTATCGCTAGTCCTAGCCATTTATAGCTTTTTTTCAGGAAGGAAAACATCATTTTTCAGTAAAAAAAGGGTTGGGTGTTGGGTGTGGGGGGTTAGGTAAATTAACTAATCAATATTACTGCCTTTTGTCTATTTCCCATTCTCCTATCTCCTATCTCCTGTCTCCTGTCTCCTAATTTAAGTATAAATACTTGTTGACAACTCATAGTCGTTATGAGTACACTTAATTTAGACAAACTCGAAATGAGTACGACTTAGTAATTAGGAGTTGAAGATTATGCTACCAAACCGAGAAGGACAGAGAGTTCCCGATGTCACCTTTCCTGTACGTCAAAATAATCAATGGGTGAACATCACCAGCGAGGAATTATTCAAAGGAAAAACCGTTGTTCTTTTTGCCTTACCCGGGGCATTCACTCCCACCTGTTCCACCTCCCATTTACCCGGATATAACGAATTAGCCCCAGTTTTTCGGGAAAATGGCGTAGATGCTATTGTTTGCTTGTCGGTGAATGATACCTTTGTCATGAACGAGTGGGCAAAAGATCAAGAATGTGATAATGTCGTCTTGATTCCCGACGGTAACGGCGAATTTAGCGCAGGAATGGGGATGTTAGTCGATAAAGCTGACTTAGGTTTCGGTCAACGTTCTTGGCGCTATTCGATGCTAGTCAAAGATGGTGTTATCGAGAAAATGTTCATCGAACCGGAAGAACCGGGAGATCCTTTCAAAGTCTCCGATGCGGAAACGATGTTACACCACATCAACCCAGAAGCCAAAAAACCGCCTTTAGTCTCTCTTTTCTCGAAAGTGGGCTGTCCCTACTGCCTCCGGGCCAAGAAAATGTTAGAAGAAAAAGGGCTACAATACGAAGAAATTATCCTCGGACGCGATGCCACCAGTCGTTCTCTGCGGGCCATGAGTGGCAATACCACCACCCCACAAGTCTTCATTAACGGCCAATTAATTGGCGGTTCGGAAGAATTAGCGGCTTATTTGGGAGCATAATCAATCAGTTAGACCTCAAGTTATCTTTCCATTGCAACTGGAGAGATATCTGTGAGAGGTTTTGCCCGGGCAAGTTAGAGCTTTTTTGTTGGGTGTGATTGTAGTCTGATGTATTTCGTTAATCATTTATAGCGTTTCTCAGTCTTATAAAGTACACCATCTGTTGCCTGTTCCCTAACTAAAACCAGAAACTTTGTATCTCACAAGTATGAGAATTGCTGATTTTGTGAAAGCCCGTGACTTCATAAAGCCAAATGAAAAGGTAGTCGTTATCTTTACAGAGGGAAAACACTTTGTTCTCCACGATGACAACACTGGTTCAACGGGTCAGTGGAAGATCGATCCCAATCGTGAAGTTGACCGTATTATTCTTTATCATCGTGATGATGAGAATAATGCGAATAATTTGTACATAGCGAACCATGCTGGTGCAGAGCCAGCAGACAGGGAAGGTCGATACGACATTCGATTAACTCATGTTCAGTACATAGGGGCAACATCCGTAAATTGGGTTGAGTTTGCTGAAGGTGGGCAAAACCCAATTCGGTATCTTCCTTGATGTAGCTTTGATTACTGAAGGTTCTTGTCATCCACTAATAGGTAGGTGAGAACACGAGGTAAACTATAAGCGGGGAGATTGTGGTGAAAACTTATGAAGTTGACTGTAACACTTGACCGTGACGAAGATGGAGTTTGGGTTGTAGAATGCCCCAGCATTCCGGGTTGTGTCAGCCAAGGTAAAACGAGAGCAGAAGCTCTTGAAAATATCAGAGATGCAATTATCGCCTGCCTTCAAGTTCGTGCAGAACGTGGGCTACCCCTAACGATTGAAACTCACCAAGTAGAGGTAATGGCATAATCATGTCCTCTGCTCTTCCTGTTCTCAGCGGACGTGAGGTAGTCCGAGTATTTGAAACCTTCGGCTGGCAAGTTGCGCGTCAAAGTGCCAGCCATATTATCATGGTTAAGGAGGGCGAACAGGTAACACTCTCTGTTCCTGATCATCGTGAAGTGGCAAAGGGTACGCTTCGTAGTCTTATTCGTACTGCTGGAATTACGGTACAAGAATTTGTTTCTGGCATGAGATGAGCGATAAGAGAGGTCTGACAATTCGAGTGCAGCAGACGGACGAAGGCTGCTGATGCTCAGTTCAAGGTTGTCTGATGCCGCTGATTCGAGCCGTTACTTGTACTGAGCGCATTGGAAGTATCAGTTATCAGCTACTTGTTTTCCGAATTAATTGGCCGTTTTTCAGTTTATTATCAACGTCCAATAGGATCAAAATCAGTCCCTTATGCACCCACAAAAATTATCGAGTATTCTGTTAACTGATCAAGGAGAAAGATTATGGTAGCCATTCCAGTCAAAACCAAAACCACGGGACAATACTACGCCACCCGCATCGATTTAGCATTAGATATCCGCAAAGCTATTGTTGAAATCCTAAGCCAAACCCTTGCCGCTAGTTTAGACCTAAAAACTCAGGTTAAACAAGCCCACTGGAATGTAAAAGGTTTAAATTTCTACCAATTGCACAGCCTATTCGACGAAATGGCCACGGAATTAGAAGGCTATGGGGACATGGTAGCAGAACGGATTACCGCTTTAGGTGGAACCGCTTTGGGAACAGCACGCATCGCTGCCGCTAACTCGATTCTGCCAGAATATCCAGCTAATATCGTCGATGGTAGTGAACATATCGTTGCTTTAGCCGAACGTTATGCCTTATACGCCGCCCATCTTCGTTCTGCGATTGATACCACTGGCAATCAAGGGGATGCCGACACAGCAGATCTCTATACGGAAATCTCTCGGGACATCGATAAACGTCTCTGGTTCCTAGAAGCGCATCTGATTAAATCGGAAGATGTTATCGGTTAAATATAGATAAATTTGGGGTGTGTTAACGTAGCTTAATACACCTTAAATTCTCGTAATCGGTAAACGTAGCCAATCACTTATAGTCATTTCAATTAAAATTGAGAATATCAATCCCAGAGTTCATAAGGGTTTTGAAGAATTTTGTCGGTCTAGACTGTATCAGACTTATCTGAAATGACTATAACTACTATAGTTGAAACCCGATTAAATTTTCGATCGCCTTGACCAAATCTTGATTAGTCCAATTCTGGTACAGATAAGCAGCGATCGCACATCCCCCCGCACCGACTCCTTCCTTGACGAAACCCTGTTCATAAGCTTGCAAAACCGGGTATTTAGAGGCGGAAAAGTTTAATTGTGTGGCTAATAGGGGTATTTTTCCGATCAGGCTGGCTAATCCCACCGTATCCCCTGTTCTATCTTCCGCTACCCAACGAGTTGTGCCGACGATGATATTTTCCCAGTTAACCGGATAGGCATATTTAGTCACTAGAGCTTGAATTAGGGCAGAAACGGCTAACATTTGGGTTCCTCCGGCGAGAAGTACCCCACCCTGCCCACTGGCGGCGATGGCCATGCCAGCGACGAAAATCTGCTGAGGATCGCCTAGGGCGGCGATTACCTCAAAAGGATCAAAAATTTCTTTTCCGGCTAATCCCTGCTCAACTATTGCCTGTTTCTGAGCATGATTGCACTGGGGATGGCTGCTGTTAACTTTGCCGTTGGCTCGATAACCCAATCCGGTGAGGATGGCGAGGGCGGTGGTGGTGCCACCGACCACACACTCGCCGATAATTAGATAACTAGACTGGCGGGCTAGTTTTTCGCCCCAGGTTAGTCCTTGGGCGAACAGGTGTTTTACTATGGGGATATCTAGGGCGCGGCCGGTGGAGAGACAACGGGCCGGTTGTCCCCCCAGTTCGATATAATCGACGGCCGGGGGCAAGGGTAAACCGGCGTTAAAAACGAGGACGGGAATGGCTAATTTTTCCACCACGGCGCGGGTAATATAGGCGGGGGAGGCTCCCACCGTTAGGGGGGGTAAGGGATAACGGGGATGGGGTGAAACTCCTTTAACGATAAATTCGGCATCGGCGATCGCTGTATATTTTCTATCTTCCGGGGTAGCACCGGCGGTGGAGATTCCGGGGATTAATCCCGTCTCGGTAAATCCCAAAACTAGGGCAAATATCGGACAAGATTTTTGATGGCGCTCTAACCAATTTTGCCCCCGTTCGATTTCCGTGTAAATTTTAATCATCTGTTGATTTTGTCCTCTTACTTATTACTATTTTCCTCTCTCCATGAGATGATCTTTGATTTCAACATATTTAGAAAATAAGTTATCAATACTAGCCAGTTTTGCCCCGTATGCTAAGGCTGTAGCCATAATAATACGGTCTAAAAGGATCTTTGTGAATGGGAGATAAATTAACGGCTCTAATGGCAATTTCGGGGGTAATTGAAAATATATCTATTTTAGCTACTGTTAAAGCTTGTTGAATCCACTCTTGAAGGGGATAACTTAATTCTAATCTCCCCCGTTGGTTAGCAAGGGCTATTTCATAGCAAGAAATGGGGTAAACTCCGAGAGATTCTGCTAACTCAAATTTTTCTAGCCAATGCTCGGGAAATCTGTCAAAATTGCCATTTATTAACCACAACCAAATATGAGTATCAAGCACAATTACTTCAGACATTCCCAATCTTCTTCATCTACAATAGGACTGACCATATCACCTAGTATTTTAGCTTTACCCACCATATTCTCAACTGGAAAATGACGTTTGAATAAGGATGGTTTTTCTTCTAATAAGTTGTTTTTGCTGGCGGTGAAATTTTTAATTAATTGATAAAGTTCATCTAGTTGTTCTTCAGGTAAATTATCAATTGCTGTTTGAATAAGTTCTTTAACAGTCATAGTTTTACTCTCTATTTTCTGAACTTGAGTTATACTATAACACAACGGTTCCTTCAATAAAGGGACTCATCTTGAGATTTTACCTAAAATACAGCAGACTAAAAAGACTCATTTAAACCGTTTATTCTTAGATTAGCGGAATCTCCCCTAATGCAAGAGTGCCTCGTCTCAAAAAGTAATTTAAACACTTAACAGCTTATGTCTCTCCTGTCTTCTGCAATTATCGATACTTGGCGACGTTTTTACCGAGATCCCCTGGCAACAATAGGAGCGATCGCATTAATTATAATTATTCTTGCCGTCCTATTCGGTCCGATTTTTTATCGGGTCCCCATCGATACCATTGATTTTAGTCAAACCACTGCTCCCCCTAGTTTAAAACATCTTTTCGGCACTAATGATCTGGGACAGGATCAATTGGCGAGGATTTTGGTGGGGGGTCGAATTTCCCTGGCGGTGGGCATTGCTGCTATGATAGTCGCGATGATTCTGGGGACAGCGATCGGGGCTATTTCCGGGTTTTACGGGGGGGCGATCGATGGCTTATTGATGCGATTAACGGATTTATTCCTATCTTTGCCCCAATTACCCCTACTTTTACTGATTGTCTATCTATTTCGCGATAGTATCAAAAAAATCGCCGGACCGGAAACGGGTATTTTTATCCTCGTGGTTTTGGTGATCGGGGGTTTAAATTGGATGTCGGTGGCCAGATTGGTGCGGGGAAATTTTTTAAAATTACGAGAGATGGAGTTTATCTCGGCTGCGATTGCTTTGGGGGCCACTCCTTTCCGTTTAATCTGGGTGCATTTATTACCTAATGTTTTGGGAATGATTATCGTGGCGGCCACTTTAGCCGTGGGTAATGCGATTATTACCGAGTCAACCCTGAGTTTTTTGGGTTTGGGTTTCCCCCCCGATGTGCCGACTTGGGGACAAATGTTATTTAAAGCTAAAGATTACTTGACAACTGCCCCCCATTTGGTCATTTTTCCCGCTCTGGCTATCGTGATCACGGTGTTAAGTATTAATTTTATCGGTGATGGTTTACGCGATGTCTTCGATCCTCATGTTTGAGGAACTGTGGAACTGGATAATTGCCGAAAAGTACCCAGAACCCCTATGATGATCAGTAACGATGGCGAGGAAATAAATACTGTGAGTAGCGTAACTGTCATTAGCGATCAGAAGTTTGACCAAGAGGTTTTTGAGGTCGAAAAACCCGTTTTAGTCTATTTTTGGGCGAGTTGGTGCGGTCCGTGTCGTTTGGTGTCCCCCTCGATCGATTGGGTGGCCAAAACCTACGACGAACGGCTAAAAGTAGTTAAACTAGAGGTGGACCCTAACCCCAACTCGGTGGCTAAATGTGATGTGAAAGGTGTTCCCGCTTTACGCATCTTTAAAGATAAAAAACTTATTGCCACTCATGAAGGGGCGATCGGCAAACAACAATTACAATCTTTTATCGATACCTATGTCAGCTAATTTAGGTATCTGTGGTTATGAATAACTTAACCCTAGCACACCGCTTACAGGCACTCCAATCCAACGTTTTTGCCGATATGGATCGGGCAAAAGCTGCCAGTAGAGAAGCGGGTAATACCATTATCGATCTTTCGCTCGGTTCCTCCGATCTTGGGGCTGCTCCCCATGTTATCGATGCTATAGAGCGATCTCTCCACGATCCTCACACCCACGGCTATTTACTCCATAATGGGACCAGAGACTTCCGAATAACTGCCGCTAACTGGTATAGCGATCGCTTTGGTGTCCCCATCGATGCGGAAACGGAGGTTTTACCCCTAATTGGTTCTCAGGAAGGCACGGCCCATCTACCTTTGGCCCTTCTCAACCCCGGGGATTTTGCCCTGCTGCTCGATCCAGGTTATCCCTCCCATTTGGGCGGTGTTGCCCTTGCTGGCGGTCAAATCTACGGAATGCCAATTTTGGCAAAAAATGACTTTCTGCCAGTTTTAGAGGACATTCCTGACCTAGTGCTGGCACAATCGAAGCTGATGGTCTTGAGTTATCCCCATAATCCCACCACAGCGATCGCACCTTTGGCATTTTTTCAAAAAGCGGTTGATTTTTGCCGTCAGCATAATTTAGTCTTAATCCACGATTTTCCCTATCTAGACATCTTTTTTGAGGGAACATCGCCCCCCCCGTCAATTTTACAGGCCGATCGAGATAAAACTAATTCGATCGAGTTTTTTACCTTTTCCAAGTCCTATAATATGGGCGGTTTTCGCATCGGTTTCGCCATTGGCAACCCGCAGTTAATTATGGCTTTGCGACAGATTAAAGCCATGGTTGATTTTAATCAGTATTTGGGCATTCTCAACGGTGCGATCGCTGCTTTAACCGGTAATCAAGATTCGGTCAAGGAAACCGTCGCTATCTTCCAAAAACGCCGGGATGTGTTTATTAATGCCCTAAATCGCATCGGTTGGCCGGTTGCCACTCCAGCCGCTACTATGTACGTTTGGGCGAAAATTCCCCCCAGTTGGCCGGGTAATTCCGTCGATTTTTGTCGGCAATTGGTGGCCCAAACTGGTGTCGCTGTTTCCCCCGGGTCTGGTTTTGGTAAGGGTGGTGAGGGGTATGTGCGTTTTGCCTTAGTTCACGATCCCGATATTCTAGAGGCTGCCGTGGAGAAAATTGGGGCTTTTTTGGGATAAAACCGATATTCTAAGCAGTGGTTATGCTGCAATGGATAACTTTCGCCTTGTTGCTGCTGATATTCGGGGTGATATTGGTAATGTGTCCACTCCCGAACCTTCTGGTATTACCGGATTAGGCATACTAGGTGGTGGTTTAGTGGTGTGTGGCCTCGCTAAACGTCGTTAATTGGTGTGGGGTGGGGAGATGAGCCAAAATTTTGCTAATTTCCCACCCTTTGCGGTTATTAAAGCTTTAATTGCGCTGCTGCCTTTGTAATTGCTCGATCGCGTCGGGGGATAAATCGGTAAATTGGGCGATTTCTGGGATAGAAAAGCCAGCAGATAGCATTTTTAGGGCAATTTGTCGAGCTTTTTCTTCTTTACCCTTTTGTAGTCCCTTTTCCTCCCCCTCTCGCCGTCCTTTTTGTAGTCCTTTTTCCTCGCCTTCCTCTAAAATATCTTGATAGATGACGGATTCTCTCATAATGTCACTCCGAAGAATATTTTTAATCGTCTCTCGATTTAATACTAACCCGGCGAGAATACTGGTAGCGGCAGCGAGATTGCTTTGCACCTGTTTTTCGGAGATAGTTTCTAAAGAACGGGACACCAGACTCAACACCTGTTCGGGGTCATCGGTATTGCTAAGTACGGCAAAGGGTAATAAACCGGGATGATGGAAAAATTGTGGTGTATTTTCTTCCCAAAGACGGATGACTTGGAAGGAATGAAAGGTTTCCCCCAGACGGAAGGTATTTTCTTGTACTAGGGGGGAATCACTGCGTCGCAGATAAATTACCACTTGACGCACTTGTTTTTGGGGATGACGACGATAGACGCGAATCCGATAATCGAGCATTCGGAAGGGAATTTTGGAGTCGGGGTCGGTTTGAAATTCGGTATGGAGAATCAATTCCTCTGACTGCAAAAAAATCAGAGAATCGGCACGAATGGGGTCTAATTGTAATTCCGTCGGGTCGAGGACGGTTAAGGAGAGGGGAGAACCCAATAACCAAGTGGCTAAATCATCGGAGAAGTTTTCGGCAATAAATTTACAAATATTATCAAACATCGTGAGCGTTTTGTCTTTGTAATTGCTCGATAGTTGCGGGGGATAAATCGGTAAATTGGGCGATTTCTGGGATAGAAAAGCCAGCATATAGCATTTTTAGGGCAATTTGTCGAGCTTTTTCCTCTTTGCCTTCCTCTTTGCCTTCCTCTTTGCCTTCCTCTTTGCCTTCCTCTCGGCCTTCCTCTAAAGCTTCTTGATAGACTTTAGTTTCCCTTAAATCACTTAAACTAAACATTTTTTCTATCTCCTTACGGTTTAATTTGGGCAATTTATAAATGAGAATTGTCTCAATTAATTCTAGAATGTCCTGTCTTTTT
>NZ_JAQMSY010000047.1:0-3530 GCF_028329095.1 Microcystis sp. CS-574 | reverse complement strand
TACTTGAGATTGGCAACCAAGCGAACAATCCAGCGATATTGAACTGTGTTGTCGGCCATGGGTTTACCGTCGGAGTCAGGATAGAAAAGTTGGGGTTCGATGGGTGCTTGAACCATGCTTTATCTCTTGCGATCGCATTTTGCCTAACTTTATTGTATCACCGCAAATCCTGGGTTTGAAATCCTGTCCTTTTATACTAAATCCGTTGAGTAACGCACAGAAAACGGGTTTCTCGGAGAAACCCGTTTTCTGCTCATGCAAAAGGCTTCGGCCGTGAGATCAGCCGAACGGCAAAAAGGGGAATAAATAATCAGTCTTTAATAACCAGATTTAGTATTAGGACGACTTTGCCTTAGACCTCTGGCAAAAGTTGTATAAGTAGGGCGTGTTACGCTGTCGCTAACGTACCTTTATTTTTATAAGTAACTTAGAGTATTTTTAAGATTTATTAAAGTCAATGGTAAGATTAAGTAAAATCAATGGTTAATAGATATACCTCTAGGGGAATATCTATTACGGTTGAGGCAGAACCACATTTTTTAAGAGGAGAAAGAGAAAAATCTGCCCAACAGTATGCTGTTTTTGTGGTTAAAACTGCGTCCATTAACTCAAAAGTTGCATCTTTGGCACGTCCAATCAAGTTATAGGTCTCTGTTCTAAATTTTTGAAGTTCCAGAATGTTATTATTCATCTAAGGGAGTTTCTTTAATGCTTGTATTTTTTATTTTCTCCCTTTTTGTTATTCTTGCTTTATTAATATAAGGAAAGGTTACTATTGAGTAAATACTTTAGTTTGGCTATAAAAATTGCAAAATATGAAATGTAAAAATTCTTGACGACGGTGGAAAATTTTGCCATATTTTTCGCTAATAAAGATTCATATCCTGAGTTTGCTGGAGAAGGAAGCACTGTCTATTCCCTGTTCCTGAAAATGCCCAGACTTGTCTGTTCTCATTGGCGACGTGCCAAAAAAAGAAAGAGCAGCGAGTGTCAAAATCGCTACAATATATAGATAAAATCCTAATTGCGAGGAAAGCCTATCGATACCATCTTCGGCAATACCCAGGGACTAAAAGCTAGTCAGATGAAACAGCTACAAAGGCTGTACCATGAACGCTTGCCTATTGATACCCTCACCACCCCAGAATTCGCCCAAAGACTGGCGGCCATCAGTACCGATATCCATCAACCCCTCTGCACCTATATCAACCGTCGCGGCCAGGTAATTCGAGTGGGAGTGGGAACCCCCCGACAAACGCAATTTTCTCTCTTGGAACTACCCCGCTACGGTTCCGAACGTCTTTGCGGAATTCGTTGCATCGCCACGGAACTCAAGCAAGAACCGCCAAAAGAATCCAGTCTAACCGCCATGGCTTTGCAAAGATTAGACGCACTGGTGATCTTAACCCTAACTGGCACAGGCATGATCCGTCGCGGTGGTGGGGCGACCGGTTATGTGGAGCAAGTCTATCTGGCGCATCTCATACCACAAAGTCAAACAAATGTCAATAGTAATATATACTGGTCTGTCTCCCCGCCCTTAAATCTAGAGGATTTAAGCAAACAGGACTTTTTAGAGTTAGTGGAAGGACTAGAGGCGGAGTTTCAGCGAGAATTTACCGCTATAACCGTTGATACAGCCGAAGATCGGGTGCTATTGGTTGGTTTAATGACCGACGATATGAGCGATCGCCAGTTTGAGGACGGTTTAAGCGAATTAGAGCGTTTAGTTGATACCGCCGGGGGTAAAGTTTTGCAAGTCACCCGACAAAAACGGGATCATCCCCATCCTCAAACAGTGATCGGTTCGGGAAAAGTGGCAGAAATCGCCCTACAGGTGCAAACTTCGGGAGCTAACTTAGTTGTATTCAATCGCGACCTTTCTCCCGCCCAAATTCGCAATCTAGAGAACCAAATCGGGGTGAGAGTGGTCGATCGCACCGAGGTTATCCTGGACATTTTCGCCCAACGGGCCCAATCGCAAGCGGGTAAACTACAGGTAGAATTAGCCCAATTAGAATACACTTTACCGCGTCTCACCGGGCGCGGATTAGCCATGTCGAGATTAGGGGGAGGAATTGGCACTCGCGGACCAGGGGAGACAAAATTAGAAACAGAACGCCGAACTATTCAACGTCGTTTATCCCGTCTCCAGGATGAGGTGGATCAACTGCAAGCTCATCGTTCCCGTTTACGCAAACAACGGCAAAAACAAGATGTAGCCAGTGTGGCGATCGTCGGTTACACCAATGCGGGAAAATCTACTTTAATTAATGCTCTCACCGCTGCCGAAGTTTATACCGCCGATCAACTGTTTGCTACCCTCGATCCCACCACCCGACGCTTAACTATTACCGATCCCCTCACCCAAGTCTCTCACACCCTGTTACTAACCGATACGGTGGGTTTTATCCACGAATTACCCCCCTCGCTGGTGGATGCTTTTCGGGCAACTTTAGAGGAAGTAACGGAAGCAGAGGCATTACTCCATCTGGTGGATCTCTCCCATCCAGCTTGGGAAAGTCAGATTGCCTCGGTGTTAAAAATCCTCTCGGAGATGCCGATTCAAACCGGTCCAATGTTAATGGTGTTTAATAAGTTGGATCAGGTAAAAAGCGACGATTTGGAAATAGCTAAGGAAAAATATCCCCAAGCTGTTTTTATCTCGGCTATTCGTCGGCTAGGATTGGAAACTTTAAAACAAAAGTTAATCGATTTAACCGCTTAATTAGGGTTTGCGGCAAAAAGTTTTTCCTGGGGACAGGGTGTGGGGTGTGGGGTGTGGGGTTTTACCAGTTTTGAGGTGGCCAATTACCTAATTTTCAGGGAAAAAGTGCCTAAATTTCCCCCCGATCACTCCAATGGTCAGCACTTTTTGAGGGAAAAAAAGTCTAAAAGCCTTATCTAACAAGGTTTTTAGATTTATTCAGCAAGCCCTACATAAGAGCTTTGCGATCGCCAATAAAAATGCCAGGTTTTGAGCGGTAGGGGCGAATTGCTCGCCGGTGTTCAAAACCTGGCACCTAATTTGAGATTTATTTAGCAGACCCTAATGAGCAATTATTTCTGCCCTTTCAACAAACTGATGATAGTATTCAGTTTTTCCTCAAGTTTTTGGTTTTCTTCCTCCAATTTAGCAATCTTATCCAACAATGCTTGGTTTTCGCTGACTGCCGCTGCCGCCCGCAATTTACGCACATCCCGACCAAAGCCCATCAATGCCGGACGTTCCACATAAGTGACCCGGTGCAGTACCCGCCAGGCTTTATTGGGTTTACCTGCTTGGGCCTGACGCAAGGCTCGCGCTTCCTCATCATTACTGCGTAACCATTCGGGATCAACCACATAGTTAAAAGAACTCTTGCAAATTAATTATATGTTATAATGATGGGTTAACTAATTTTCCCCAAAAAATTAGTTAATCAGTACATTCGTCCTGAATGAAAACTTGAAGTTTAACTTTTAACTCAAAACTCTTTAGAGCTGCTTTAATTTGGTTATCAAAACCTCTTTATTTAAGCGGCACAAAC
>NZ_JAQMSY010000046.1:0-41597 GCF_028329095.1 Microcystis sp. CS-574 | reverse complement strand
GATTCCTAAACCTCACGATTTAAGTTTCTGCTTCCACCACCGTCGCATACCACAGTTAAAAAACCATGTACTGTCTTACACAGAGTCCACAGACTTTCGCCCCATTTCAGAAGCCCGATTCCGTGTGTCCCACGGTACGTTTCCAGCTAAACGCTTCTTGTACTTGTTGCGCGCGACTTTTTACCCGGCCAAGCTTTTCTGGTCGGAACCCCCTAAGCCGAGTTTTCAAGGCTTCGGCCGTGAGCTCAGCCGAACGGTGCTGCGCCGTCCACTTGGTTTTCGAGACTGGCCTTTTAATTCTAACGTAAAGCCAACCTAGAACGGCGGGGTTTCAGACCCAAAATTTCCGATGAGTTTACCCTAAGAAAATATGCCAATCTCATTCAGAGCAGAACTAGCTTACCAATAATCGGCTACGAGTGAGCGAGGTTTTTTCTGGATTTATCACCAGGGTTAGTGTAGTTCAAACTGGTATTCCTTACCCAAGTTTTGGTTATCTGGTCAATAAAATACCGAAATATGCAAGAAAACGGAACCGCCGAGAATGTTTATAAGTTTTCTAGTACCTTATCTCCTTCCGATCCAAGCTATGTGGATAGAAGGGCTGATCTGAAATTGTACCAAGCTCTGATGAATAGTCAGTATTGTTATATTTTCAATTCTCGCAAAATGGGCAAGTCGAGTTTGACGGTACGCATCCAAACTCAAATTGAAGCCCAAGGAGTTGCCTGTTCCCGTATAGACTTAAATGAATTAGGGACATCAGTAGATCAATCTAGCTGGTATCATTCCTTAATTATTGAAATTGCCGAACAATTAAAACTAAATATGACGGATTTAGAATCTTGGATCGCCAGTCAATCTGTTTCTAATGTTGGGTTACTTAGACAGTTTATTAAAGAAATTTTATTGATAAAAATTTCAAACAACATTGTTATTTTTATTGATGAAATTGATGTGGTTAGAAAACTACCTTTTGCTACTGATGACTTTTTTGCTTACCTTAGGTCTTGTCATGAAAAGCGAGTTATTAATGCAGATTTTAATCGTATTTCATTTGTTTTAATTGGCACGGCTACCCCCAATCAATTAATTCAAGATAGTCAAAGAACTCCTTTCAATATTGGTAAAGCAATTGAATTAAATGGACTGTCGTTAGAAGATAACTGTCAACCCTTGATGCAAGGACTAGAAGGGTTGGGTGTGTCCCCTCAAGAAATTCTACAAGAAATTTTTAGCTGGACTAATGGTCAACCTTTTCTAACTCAAAAATTGTGTTATTTAATGGCCAAGTTTAAAGTTCAAATACCTCAGTCTCTCTTATCAGCTTGGGTGCGAGATTTCGTTTATAAACACATTATTGATAACTGGGAAAAAAAAGATGAGCCTGCT
Organism: Microcystis sp. CS-574; assembly: GCF_028329095.1. Lineage (NCBI taxonomy): Bacteria > Bacillati > Cyanobacteriota > Cyanophyceae > Chroococcales > Microcystaceae > Microcystis > Microcystis sp. CS-574. The sequence goes on along the minus strand of NZ_JAQMSY010000046.1, from coordinate 40,205 downwards.
TTTTTATCAAGTATAAGAGAGCGACTTATTTATCATCCTGACCAAGGGTATTTACTAAGGGTTTATGCCAACCTTTTAAAAGGTAAATTGGTGAAAGCGAGTAACACACCAGAACATGATGAATTATTGCTATCTGGATTAGTTATCGTCGATAATCAGGGCTATCTTAGAGTGGCTAATGCTATTTATCAGGCAATTTTTAATCAAAAATGGTTATATAATGTATTAGCAGCTAGTCGTCCTTATCAATCGGAAATTGCTAAGTGGGAAGACTCAAATTTTACCGATACAAATTGTTTACTGACAGGTAAAAAGTTAGAGGAATCTAAAAAATGGCAAGAAGATAAAGAATTAGATAGTATCGATTATCGTTTTTTAGCAGCCTCTGAAAGCATTACTCGTCAAAAACAATCTCGTTTATTTATGTTGGTAGCGGGAATATTTACTAGCATTGTTACAGGTTTACTTGGGTTGGGATTCTACCAGTCATGGCTGTTACCTTACTTTTATAAAATTCCCTATACTAAGGAGCCTGAACTATTTAGCCAAGGCGAAAAAAAGCTACTTATTAAACAGGAAAATTTTTATAAAGATCGGGGTATTTTGGCTTTTAAAAATGCTAATTATCTAGAGGCTAAACAGTTATTCAAAAAAGCCTATCTTGCTCATCCTGAAGATGCAGAAACCTTGATTTATTATAATAATGCTATCGCTTATTTAAGTAATAATTATGTGACTTTGGCGGTGGTTATTCCCAGTGGCAAAAAAAATGAAATTTCCCAAGAAATCCTTAAAGGGATTGCTCAAGCACAATATTTATTTAATAGCCAATTACCGACAAGTGCGAATAATTTATTTTTAAATATCGTTATTGCTAATGATAATAATGACGAAAAAGTTGCTAAGATAGTCGCCAAGGAAATCGTTAAAGACCCCAAAGTTATTGGAGTAATTGGACATTATTCTAGTGAAGCCACCTTAGCAGCTTTACCTATCTATGAAAGAGCCAAAATTACTTTAATTTCTTCGACAAGTTCCTCGGATGTAATTGAGAGTGAATACTTTTTTAGAACCGTTATCACCAATGAAAAAATTGGTGAAACTTTAGCTAATTATGCCAGCCAACATGATCTAGATAAGGTAATTATTTTTAATAATTCTAACCAGATTGATAGCCAAGAACTTACTCAAGAGTTTCATCAAGCTTTCCAAAAAAAAGGCGGTAAAATCACTAAAGTAATTGATTTATCATCTTCCCTAGATATTGACGCAAAAGTTTTAAAAGCATTTTCCCAAGATCAAGTTAGAGGAATTGTCTTATTTCCCAGTTTGGAATCAGCTTCTGTGGTAGTAGAATTATCCCATACTCTTGAACAGTTGAATACCAGCACTACTCTAGAACTGAAAAATAAGATAGTTCTTTTAGGGAGTCATTCCATGTATGAACATGAAATGTTGGTTGATAGCGGTAAATTTATTGATAATTTAGTTTTGGCTGTGCCTTGGTTTTCCCATCTAATTAAGTCCCAAAATTTTGTCAGAGATGCTCAAGCTTTATGGAAAGAAGATATTAGTTGGCGAACCGCTACCAGTTATGATGCGGCTCAATCATTTATAGCTGCTATTAGAGCCTTGCAATCCCAGAATAAAATTTCTTCAGAGTTGATACAAGAATATTTAGAAAACCTCAATCTTTCGGCCAGTTTGACCTCAGGCAATTCTCTCAGGTTTGTAGATAATGAATCCGAATCTAATCGAGAACCAATTACTGTCAGGGTTAAGAGTAAGTTAGAAGCAAAACTTGAAAACTCAATTCAGTTTCAATTGGAATCTCAACGAGACTAATCAAGCAAATCGTCAAAATATACTTGATACAAATTGCAACGCACCTCTAGGGTATCATAATTTTTGTGGATCAGTCCCAATCGTTCCAAAAATTGGACAGATTCTCCTTTCATTTGAGCCGGAGTCAGAGCTTTTTTATGAAGAATTTGCCTAAAAATATTCTGGAGGTTAGCATTACTTTTCAGATATCTCATCAGTAGGAAAAAATGACTTTGAAATGGCTCTTGTCCCTGCAAGGCATCATCTAGAACCTTTTCTAGAGAATTCCCTTCTTGCAATTTTACCAAGATTAACTTAATTAAATAAGGATTACCTCCCACTAAGTTCATGACCTTATGAACATCTGATAACGTCCAATTAATGCCATTAACTTGAGCGAAAGTGAGAACTTGTTCCGCATTAAAATCCGATAAACTAGCCACATAACCTACACCAATTAAGGGAGAGGCATAAAAATCGTAGTTGCTATAAAATTCCGTTGAATGAATAATAATTAAGCGCAGTTTCCGCCAAGGTTGGGAACGTCTTTCATGCCAACTTCTGAGAATACCACAAATTTCATTACCGATTGTTTCAGTTTCCAAAATTGTATCAAATTTTTCAAAGACAAAAACCAGAGGATTAGCACTGGGTTGGAGAACATATTCCTCTAAATATCGTCGAGTTTTGTGGGCAGGAGTTCCGGGACGAGACCAAAATTTATCGAGAAGAGATTCGTTAATCTTTAATTCTTGGGTAATGGTACGACAAATCGACAGCAGCAAGTCTTCACAACTAAGGGCAATAGTAGCTTTTTCCTCCTCACAATCAATGATAACTGGTTGATAATTATCTTGTTTGAGATGATGGACTAACCAATTAACTAAACGGGTTTTGCCACTATTATGAGGTGCGCGAATTCTTAGCAACGATTGTTCTTGCTGAAGAACTTTGAGACAATTTTCCTCCAGAGGTGGACGTTTTACATAATCCTTAATATAGGTCTGATAATCCTGTTGTTTTTCCTCATCTAAAGAGGAGAAAATAGCAGCAATTGCGGGAGATTGATGTTTACTTTTGTTTGCCCACTCTTGATCAAAGCTCCTTAGGTTAGTTAAAATATCATGACCGCGTTGCCAAAAAGTAATTTGAAAAGTACGAATTTTCCCTTGATTATTGAGACGATGATCTTCTAAAATACCTAAAAACTTTTCGTTAAGATATTCCGTCAAGGCATCCCGAATTTGCCATGACTCCAGCTTTTGACCACATTTTTCAGTCAGCATTTCTAAAGCATTAAGTTCGGCTTGAATTTTCAATTTTTTCTCATTAATCCAGCTAAATTTAATAGCTAGATTTTCACAATTATCCACCTCGTAGTTAGCAAACTTTAACAGAGCATTAAGCAGATATTTGGTTCTTTGTCTGGGAATATCCCCATAGGTAACTTTTCTAGACATTATCTCCAGTTTAGTAATTAAGGACTTTGCTGATAATTGAGAAATTTAAGTGATAATTTGGTTACGGATTAAACTTAAAACAGTGAGTTTCCTATCCTCCTTTTTGAGTGCAAGCTTCGCTCCCCTGTTTAAGGACGTGCGCTAAATCCAAGCGAATCGATTTTTAGGGGTGCTGGCAAGGTTTGATTCATCCTCCACAAAGGTTTCTCGGCTATTTTATGAGTTTTTTCACCTACCCACTTAGCCCTATTTGGCGGGCCTGGTGGTTGTGGCTGTTGACCATCCAAGTATTTCCAAGTAGTAACATGAATTTCCCGTTATGGCAACGATAGCGGATTTTTCTAGACGACCTTGACCACATCTCTCAAAAAAATTTTCCGCAAAACCCCGAAGTTCCCCAAGGTTTTTCTCCACCCCCAAGTTACTCAAACTCCAGTCTGGGATAGCAATTGAGGGCAAGAAAAATTAGCCTTTGACTGTGGGTGTACTCACAGTGCAATAATCAACCACAACAAAGTTCAGATTTTCTTAATAGTCTTTTTCCCCTTGCTATGGCAGCACTTTGACCGATATCTGTCTGGCTATTTTGTGCCGAATTAGACAACTCCACTGGATGACCGACTATGACTAAAATTGCTGATATTGCCTACGTTACCTATCAACATCCGGATTTAGACCTGTGCGAACGTTTTTTGAGGGATTTTGGCCTGATTACCGCAGTTAAAACCGATACAGCCTTGTATATGCGAGCTAGAGGCAAAAAACAGTTTGTCTATGTCGTAGAATGGGGAAAAGAAGCTAAATTTGTCAGTTTTGCCCTAGAAGCGACATCAGAATCCGTCTTACATGAACTAGCCACTTTAGCCTCCGCTTCGACCGTGGAAACCCTGTTCACCCCCGGCGGTGGTCAGCGCATCAAAATTATTGACCCCAACGGTTTTAACCTAGAATTGGTCTATGGTATCGAGGAAGTGGAACCTTTGCCGATTCCTGAACCCTTGCAATGGAATCACGCTAGTCGGAAAACCCGTTTAGGTCGCACCCAAAGGCCGAAAAAAGAACCCGCACCTATTTTACGTCTAGGTCATCTAGCTATTGATGTCAAAGACTTTGAGGAAAGCTATCACTGGTATCAGCAGACTTTTGGCTTAAAAGCAACAGATTTAATTTATTACGGCCATCCCAGTTTACGAGTCGGGGGTTTTCTTCGTTGTCAACGGGGAGAGGAATGGGTTGATCATCACACCATCGCCATGTTGCAAGGTTCTCACCCCAAAGTCCATCATACTGCCTTCGAGGTGCAAGATTTTGACTCTATTAAAATCGGCCACGATTGGTTACGAGAAAAAGGATGGACTCCTGTGTGGGGTATTGGTCGCCATTTGTTGGGAAGTCAAGTGTTTGACTATTGGCAAGATCCTTTCGGTAGCCTCATTGAACATTTTACCGATGGGGATCTTTTCGAGCAAACCACCGAGCCAGAACTTCATGCGGGTGGGTTAGATATTCTCTATCAATGGGGACCAGCGATTCCCGAAAGTTTTTTAGGTTAAACCGTTGAAAACGTCTCATAAAAGGGTTTAGATGATGAATATTGCTGAAATATTTCAAAAAAGACGCTCTACTCGTAAATTTCGCACCGATGCCATTCCCGAAGAAATTTTAGCCGAAATTTTTCGTTTAGGATTCCAAGCTCCCTCTAGTTATAATTTGCAACCATGGCGATTTATTGTGGTTAGAGAACCAGAAAATAAGGCAAAATTGCGAGAATTCGGCTTTGAACAAGATAAATTGGTCGGTGCACCCGTGGTTTTAATCTGTTGTGGCGATCGCCAAGTTAACCATCGTGGTTACATTAATCAAGTGATTGAGTTAGGAAAGCAAGAGGGGACGATTTCCGAAAAACGGGCCAAGTTCATGCACATGGCCATTCCGCCTTTTTTCCAATTTAAACCCTGTTATCAGTCTCCAGAAGCTTGGAGCAACCGACAAGTTATGATTGCGGTTACTTATCTCATGATAGCGGCGCAAAGCTTGGGGGTGGATAGTTGTCCCCTAGAAGGATTTGTGGCTAAACCCTTGCGCGAGTATTTCCAAATTCCCGATACGGTCGATGTCTGTTGTTTGTTAGCCTTGGGATACGCTGATGAACCCTTGAGCGAGTATGGGGGACGTTTTGGGACTCAGAAGCTCTGCTATGGCGAAATTTACGGAGAAACCTTTAATTTAAGCCTAAATCAACCCTAGAATTCTAGTCGCCCCCCGTCACCAGAAACTTTTCCCGGTGCGAGAGGATTAAATCTTTGTCTTCGATTCCATTTAATAATAGGGAGTAAAAAAATGACTCTTTGTTTAGATACTAAGCTTAATTTGTCAGAAATAAGCAGTTTAGTCGATATTATTCGTTATCGCGCCCAACACCAACCCCAAAAAACGGCTTATACCTTTTTAGTCGATGGCGAAACCGAAGAAAAACGCCTTACCTACGGGGAATTATTTCTAGAAGCGCAAGCGATTGCCAATAGTCTCCAATCCATTCTATTACCGGGGGAACGAGTTTTATTAGCATACCCTTCGGGATTAGAGTTTATTACTGGGTTTTTCGGCTGTTTATTAGCAGGAGTAGTGGCAATTCCAGTTAATTTGCCCAAGAAAAACCAAAAGATGGCTCGCTTAACTTCTATTATTAATAATTCGCAAGCAAGCTTACTTTTAAGCACACAATCGGAATTAGACCAATTAAAAAGGCAACTAGACAGAGATATTCCCTTTCTAGCTACGGATAGCTTAATCGGCAAAAGTTTAGCCGAAGACTACCCCACTCAGATAAAACCAGAGACCTTAGCCTTTTTACAATACACCTCTGGTTCCACGGGGACTCCCAAAGGAGTGATGGTCAATCACGAGAATCTTTTGACCAACCTCCGAGATTTAGATTTAGGCTGGGAACACGATGAAAAGAGCGTTATGGTGACATGGTTGCCAACTTTTCATGATATGGGGCTAATTTATGGCATTTTACTGCCCTTTTATCGAGGATTTCCCTGTTATCTCATGTCCCCGGTTTCCTTTTTACAACGTCCTCTCGGTTGGTTAAATGCCATCAGCAAATACAGGGCCACCCACACTGCCGCCCCTAATTTTGCCTATAAACGTTGTCTTGACAAGATTAAAGAGGAACAGCTGGCGGATTTAGACTTAAGCAGTTGGAAAGTGGCTTTAAATGGCGCAGAAACCGTCAGAATGGAAATTTTGAGCGAATTTGCTCGTAAATTTGCCCCCTGTGGTTTTGAGTTTGCCGCCTTTTGTCCGGGTTATGGTTTAGCCGAGGCCACCTTAAAAGTTGCTGCTGTCAGGAAAAATCAAGTTCCTCAAATCTGCTGGGTTGAAAAAGCCGCTTTAAACCGTCATCAAATCGTTTTTACGGAAAAAAGCCCAAATTCTCAATCCTTAGTCAGTTGTGGACAAACAGAAATCGACACAGAAATTGCCATTGTTAATCCTGAAACCTGTCAACGCTGTCCCTCCCAGCAGGTGGGAGAAATTTGGGTGAAAGGCAAAACCGTTGCCCAGGGCTATTGGCAACATCCCGAAGCTACAGAAAAAACTTTTCAAGCAGTTATCGCCGATACCGGACAGGGTTTTTATTTGCGTACAGGGGATTTAGGTTTTATTCATCAGGGTCAACTATACATCACCGGACGCTTGAAAGACCTGATGATTATTCGCGGTGGTAACTACTATCCCCAGGATATCGAACAGACCGTAGAACAATGCTATCCCGACTTTTGCCCCAGTGGAACTGCCGCCTTTACCGTAGAAATCGAGGCAGAAGAAAAGTTAGTCCTGGTTCAAGAGGTAGAAAGAACGGCAATTCGCCGTTTTAACCAGCAAAAAGCCCTAGAAGCAGTTCGTCGAGCGGTTTTTCAAGAACACGAATTGCAAGTTTATGATATCGCTTTTATCAAACCCGCATCTCTGTCCAAAACTTCTAGCGGCAAAATTCAACGCCACGCTTGCCGTCAACAGTATTTAAACCAGCAACTTCCACTAATTTCATCCCCTATGCCGACGCTAACCCCCCCCCTCAGCAGTCACCAAGCTGACCCCACAACCGCTAGTCAAGAAAAAACCGAGCAAATCTTGACTTGGTTGCGAGATTACGCCAAAACTCGCATTAATTCCCATCTGATTGATGACCGTCGTTGTGTGCCGCCCTATATTGTCATGGATTTTGGCAATCAAGGACTGATGGGAATGCAGATTCCTGAAGAATACGGGGGAATAGCCCTTAATAATCGCAATTTTTTGCAGGTGATGGAACAATTAGCCGCCATTGATTTAACTCTGGCGACGATGGTCAGTCTCAATAACAGCTTAGGTATCCGTCCGCTGCTCAACTACGGGACTATTTCCCTCAAGCAAGAATTATTACCTCTTTTAGCGACAGGAAGACAATTATCCTCCTTTGGCATGACGGAACCGGAAGCAGGAGCGAATATCGGGGCAATTAGTACCGTTGCAGTGCCGGATGGTCGAGATAAATGGCGAATTCGCGGCCTTAAGCGTTGGAATGGTTCTGCTTGGGCCGGAATGATTAATGTTTTTGTCCGTTTGCTTGATTCGGAAGAACCGGGGAATAACGGTTTGACAGGTTTTCTTGTCCGTCAAGGTACCCCCGGTCTGCGTTTGGGACCTGAATCCCTAACTATGGGATTACGGGGAATTATGCAAAATGCCATCTATTTTGAGGATGTTTTAGTCACTAAAGAGCAATTGCTGGGAGAATTGGGCAATGGCACTGAACCCGCCGACGATGCTTTACTTTATGCCCGTTTAGGTATTGGCATGATGGGAGTTGGCGGCATGAAACGCTGTTTACAATTAATGTTACGTTATGCCAGTCGTCGTTCGATCGCTACCGGTAAATTGCTAGAAAGTCCGATTACTTTAGCCCGTTTTGACCATTTAACTGGGGCTACGGTGGCCTTGTCCAGTCTCTTAAAGTGTATCACCACCGCCTTAGACCAAAAAGTTGCCGTTCCCAGGGAAATGGCCGTTATTGCCAAGATTACGGGGGCTGATTACCTCTGGGAAGCGGCCGATAGTCTCGTTCAGATGCTCGGGGGTAGAGGTTACATGGAAACTAATCTTGCCCCGCAAATTCTCCGGGATGCCAGAGTTTTACGAATTGGCGAAGGTCCTAACGAAAGTTTGAAAATCTTTTTGGGCAAAAGTATCACCCATACGGACAAATTAGGCGAATTTCTGACAAAAGTTCTGGAAGCGCCCGAGATTGCCCTGCAACTCCACACCACTGCCCAATCTATTAATCAGCGTTGTCTCCAGTCTAATCTCTGGGGTGATCGTTCTGCCGCCTTAGCTTGGGCTTATTCTTTAATCGGAGAATTGGGTTGTTACGCCGCTTTAGTAGCAACAACGGCGAAAATGGCCCAAATTCACCCCGGGGAAAAGTACAGTCATGCCCTAGCTTGGAGTCAATTGCAGTTTGATTTATGTGTGCAGAAAGCTCTCCGGGGAACACCCGAAGAAAACTTTGCTTCTTCGGTGGCAACTATCCGCGATCGTATCCTCGATTATACTCAATCTATTGATGATATCGAACAACGTCTAGAGGGTTCCGATTATCAACTCGACGAGTTATTGACGTTGGAACCAGAAGCTAAACAGACTCATCCTCAAGCTGAAACTTCTCTGGTCGAAATTGCTAGTCAACCGCGGCAAGACCGAGTAAATAGCCCCTCTAGTCCGAAAAAGTCCCTTCTTAGCCAACAAACTCCCGAAAAGGTGGAAATGTGGTTAGGTAATTGGTTACACCAGAAATTAAAGGTCAATCCAGCCACTATCCAAACCAGCCAGTCTTTTGCTGATTTTGGCTTAGATTCAATTTTTGCCGTGGAATTAGCCCAAGATCTTGCCGATTGGTCGGGAATCCCCGTCGAAGCCACCATTGTTTGGAATTATCCCACTATTGATAGTTTGGCAGAATATTTAGCTAACCAGATTAATCAAAGCAATACTGGGGCTGAATCGGCAAATAATCGGGAAAAAAGCGAAATTTTAGCAGTTTTACCCCAAATATCCGAAGAAGAAATCTCTGCTTTCTTTAGTTAATCGCTGGTGGGGATAGGATAGCTAATTTCCCTTGACCTATCCCCCACCTCGGAGTCACGGGGACAATTGTGACTATGCCACTAAATTTTCCCATCCCGACAGTATCAAGGTTTTTCCTGCTTATCCGTGACTTTTTCCCAAGCATAACCTGAGATGAAAGTGACGTGACATAACAAGACAAGAGTTGTTAGGAAGATGAATCAACAAAAACAAGCTTTTTTAGAACAATACAAACACCTCGATGCAATGGTCAAAGCGCAAACCGAACCCATCGCTATTGTGGGTATGGGCTGTCGTTTTCCCGCAGGAGTCAATGATTCCGCAAGTTATTGGCAGTTATTGGTTAATGGCATCGATGCAGTAACAGAAATTCCCCTAGAACGTTGGAATATTGCCGATTATTATCACCAAGATGCCGATGTTCCGGGGAAAATGTATAGTCGGGAAGGGGCATTTTTAGACAAAGTTGACGAATTTGACCCAGCTTTCTTCGGCATCTCACCCCGGGAAGCCGCCGCCATGGATCCGCAACAACGGTTACTGTTAGAAGTCTGTTGGGAATCCCTAGAAAATGCGGCTATTGCGCCAGAAAGTTTGATTAATAGTCAGACTGGCGTATTTATGGGCATTTTTCGCGATGATTATGCCCAATTGTGTTTTCATCAAGGCGTAGTCAATCACATTGATGCTTACAACAGTTTAGGAACCAGTCGCGCTATTGCCGTCGGCAGAATCTCTTATCTATTTGGGTTTCACGGTCCGACTCTGCAAATTGATACGGCCTGTTCCTCCTCCCTCTTGGCAGTACATTTGGCCTGTCAAAGTCTGCGCGGCCAAGAATGTAATCTCGCTTTAGCGGGGGGGGTGAATCTGATGTTAACCCCGGCCACTGCGATTAGTAATTGTAAATTAAAAGCCGTTTCTCCCCAGGGTCGCAGTAAAACCTTTGATGCTTCGGCCGATGGTTATGGTCGGGGCGAAGGTTGCGGTGTCGTGGTTTTAAAACGTCTCAGTGATGCTCTCCGAGATGGCAATCTTATTTTCGCCCAAATTCGCGGTTCGGCTGTCAATCACGATGGAAAAAGTAATGGCTTAACCGCCCCCAATGGTCAGGCACAGGAAGCTTTACTCAGACAAGCCCTCGAAAGAGCGAAAATTCAACCTAAAGATCTGCAATACGTCGAAGTTCACGGTACAGGTACATCTTTAGGAGATCCCATCGAGGTTTTATCCTTAGGGAAAATTTATGGCCGGGGTCATAGCCAAGATAATCCCCTGATTTTGGGAACTGTGAAAACTAATATGGGGCATCTGGAAGGAGCTGCGGGGATTGCGGCGTTAATTAAGACAGTTTTACAGCTACAAAATCAGCAAATCGCCCCTAATCTTCATTTTAAGAACCCTAATCCCTATATTCCCTGGGAAAAACTGCCGGTCAAAATCCCCACCACTCTTACCCCTTGGTTGGTCAGAGAAGGAGTCCGACGGGCTGGAGTGAGCGCTTTTGGGATGAGTGGCACTAACGTCCATTTAATCGTGGAGGAAAGCAATTTTGAGCGGCTTGGTGACGAAAAACCTCATTTAGAACGTCCTTGTCATTTAATTACCCTTTCGGCGAAAAGTGAGCCAGCCTTACGCGAATTAGCTCAACGCTACTACGATTTTTTAAGTCAAAATTCCCAGACGGTCATGGCAAATCTGGCCTATACCGCTAATACTGGGCGATCGCATTTTGAGCATCGTTTAGCTATTCCCTTTCTGGCTCAAAAACAGCTTGAGCAAGCTTTAAAAGACTTTATTAGGGGTGAAAATCGCTTTTCAGGTCAAAAAAGTCTTTTAACCTCGAAAAAAGCCCCTAAACTGGCTTTTATGTGTACGGGACAGGGTTCACAGTATCCCGGAATGGCTAGGGAACTCTACGAAACGCAACCGACTTTTCGCCAAACTTTAGAGAAATGTGACGAAATTTTACGGAGCTATGGGGTGAAATCCTTACTGCAAGTGTTATATGGGGACGAAAAAACCAGTCAGTTGATTAATCAGACTTTTTACAGTCAAATTACCCTATTTTCTCTGGAATATGCCCTCGCTCAACTCTGGTTATCTTGGGGAGTGAAACCCGATGCTCTCATCGGTCATAGTTTAGGGGAATATGTGGCCGCTTGTTTAGCGGGAGTCTTTAGCTTAGAAGACGGTTTGAAGTTAATTGCCCATCGGGGACGCTTAATGCAGACATTACCGAAAAACGGCATAATGGCGGCAATTTTTACCGATTCCGACAGCGTGACCAATCATCTCAGGAAGATTAGGGGCATCTGTACCATTGCTGCGGTCAATAGTCGAGAAAATACGGTCATTTCTGGCGAAACTGAGGCTATTAACCATTTAATCGCTAACTTCAATCAGAGAGGCATTGAAAGTCAGACTTTAGCGGTTTCCCATGCTTTCCATTCTCCCTTAATGACGGGTATGGTGGGGGAATTTGCCAAGATTGCCGAAACTATCACCTATAATTCCCCACGTCTTCCCCTTATTTCTAACTTGACTGGGGATGTTATCGATGCAGAGATAGCAACTTCCCAATATTGGGTTAATCATCTACTGTCTCCCGTAGAGTTTGCCCGGGGTATAGAAAGATTAGGAGAGTTAAATACGGAAATATTCCTAGAAATTGGCGCCAAAACCACCTTAATTAACCTAGGTCAGCAAAATCTCCCCGACCAAGGTCTCTGGTTAGCTAGTTTGTCCCCAAAACAGTCGAATTGGGAAACCCTGCTCCAAAGTTTAGCAACCCTTTATGTAAAAGGGGTCAAAATTGACTGGAATGGATTCGACCTGGATTATTTACGCGAAAAAATCCCCTTACCGACCTATCCCTTCCAAAGAAAACGCTATTGGTTAGATTACATTGATTCTCAGCTAAAAACCCCGACAGTAGCGGCAGCTTTCCACCCTCTCCTACAGCAACCGCTGCATCTATTGGGGTCAAAGGATGTTCACTATCAATCCTCTCTTTCTCCCTGCTCTCCGAGCTATCTGCAAGAACATCAAGTTTTTGGCCAGGTAGTTTTCCCGGCCGCGGCCTATCTAGAGATGATTATAGTGGCAGCCGGTCAACAATATCCCAATCAGCAGTTTACTCTTGGTCAATTGAGTCTGAATCGACCCTTAATTTTCTCAGACAACCAGAGTAAAAAGGTACAGTTAAGCTTACTAGCGGGGGGACAATTTCAGATTCTCAGTCTTGGGGAAGAGGAAGTTTCCCTACTGCATCTATCCGGTAATTTAACCAATGAAAACCAGGACTTACCCAGCTGCAATTGGACAGATATCCGGAACCGTTGTCACCAAAAAATCGAAATTGCACAGCATTATCAGGACTGTTTAAGTAAAGGAGTGAACTACGGGGAAAGTTTTCGAGTTATCCAGGAACTTTACCGCAATCAGTCCGAAATTGTCGCAAAAATTCAACTTTCTTCCCATCTACTCTCGCAAGCGGTGGATTACCAGCTACATCCTGTCTTACTTGATGGTTGCTTTCACGCTATGTCGGCACTATTTCCCGCAGGGAATAGCACCTATCTTCCCACTAATATTGACCGATTGACCTTTTCGGGAGTTAAGGACACCTCTATATACTGTCATGGTCGCTTCAGCCATAGCAATTTGCAAAACGGCATCTTAATCGCTGATTTGACTATTTTCAGCCAATCGGGTCAATTAATTAGCCAAATTGACGGATTAACTTTTCAACAGGCCCGGCCAGAAACCCTCTTTTCCCAGACCAACGACCTCAAGGATAGTTTATACGAAATTACTTGGCAAGCCACGGACTTGACGGGAATGGATTGGACAGAAACAGGAGATTGGTTAATTTTTGCCGACAAAAAGGGAGTAGGGCAACAATTAGCCGAAAAATTGCTGCAACAAGGGCATAGATGCCAACTTATCACCGAAAAGAATCGCCAGACTTGGCAATATCTCCTCAAAAAACCCTATCAAGGTCTAATTTATCTCTGGGGAATCGATGACGACCAAGCTTTAGAAAATAATCAAAACCTAGCCGTCACTCAGGAGCGAATTTGTGGAACTTTGCTGGAAATAGTGCAAGAACTAGGCAAAATAGAGGTTAATTACTCTCCTCGCCTCTATATTGTCACCCAATCGGCTCAATACATTCCTTCTCAACCCACAGTGATTGCCCTTGCCCAAAGTTCCCTCTGGGGATTAGGACGGACTATTGCCCTAGAACACCCAGAATTGCGCTGTCTGTGTCTAGATGGAGATAAATTTCAGGATAGCCGCACCTTAGCCCTAGAGGTGTTCCAATCTTTACAAAGTTCGGAGGAGGAAAATCAAATCGTTTGGCGGCAAGGCCGGAGCTATGTGGCTCGTTTAGGGCGGTTTATCCCGAAATCGTCGCTAAAAAACCGAGAAATTGCCGAAAATGCCACCTATCTTATTACTGGTGGTCTAGGGGCCTTAGGGCAGCAAGTGGCTAATTGGTTAAAGAAAAAAGGAGCAAAATCCCTCGTCTTACTGAGTCGCCGGGGAATAACTCCAGAAACCCAACAAATTATAGACCAATGGCGACAAGAGGGAACCAATGTAGAAGTTTTTGCCGCCGACGTTAGCGACTTTGGCCAAATGCGTCGGGCTTTTGAGATAATCGAGCAACAGTTACCCCCTTTAAAAGGCATTATTCACACGGCCGGGGTGTTAGAGGATGCCAGCTTATCCAAACAGACTTGGGAGAAATTTGAGCGCGTCTTTTCCCCCAAAATACTCGGCGCTTGGAATTTGCATCTCCTCAGTCAAGAAGTGGATTTAGACTGGTTTATTAGTTTTTCCTCGATGGCCTCGGTGTTAGGGTCTTCTGGACAGAGTAATTATGCTAGTGCTAATGCCTTTTTAGATAGTCTAGCCCATTATCGTCAAGCGCAAGGACTGCCGGCCCTGACTATTAATTGGGGACCCTGGGCAGAGGGTGGTATGGCCGAAAATTTAGGCGAAAAAGCGAAAAAAAGGCTAATTAAACAGGGTTTTACCCCTCTTGATCCCCAAAAATGTTTACATCTCCTCGAAACATTGCTGACGACTTCTCGGACACAGGTAACTGTCGCTTCTCTCAATTGGAATAGCTTTTTTAACAGTTTCGAGAATCAAAAAATTCCGCCTTTATTACGAGATTTCCAAAGTTTTTCAGCCCCAAAATTAACCCCAGACAATAATTTTATTGATGTCTTAAGGACAGTACCAATTGAGGAGCGTTTTGCGGCTTTGACTGCTCATGTTCAAGGGATTGTAGCGGAAATTCTCGCTATTCCGGCTAGAGAATTTACCCAAGTTGACCAAGGTTTTTTTGAGTTGGGAATGGATTCTTTAATGACGGTGGAATTACGAAATCGTTTAGCCAAGGATTTAGGTAAATCTCTGGCGGCAACTATCACTTTTAAATATCCAACAGTGACCAGTTTGGTTGATTATCTGGTAGCTGAAGTTATTGACCTTGACTTTAGTTTAAACCCCTTAGCAATAGGAGCAAATCAAGATAGCAATCTTGATTTGCTCAACGAAGAAGATTTATCCCTAGAAGAATTGTCCGATTTACTGCTACAGGAGTTAAATTCCTTAAGTTAGAAAAGCAGACCTCAAACTCTATCTAAATAACCTGTTTACCATGACACAAATACCTGCCAAAACTGATCAAATGAGCTTAATAAAAGATGCCTTAAATCAAATTAAGGTCTTAAAAACTAAGCTACATACCCTAGAAAAAGCTAAGAATGAACCAATTGCAATTATTGGTATGTCCTGTCGCTTTCCCCAGGGAGCTAATTCACCGGAAACTTTTTGGGAATTATTGCAATCAGGAACCGATGCCATCAGCGAAATTCCGCCGCAACGCTGGAATATTGACAATTATTACGATCCTAAGCCCGATGCAAGGGGAAAAGTCTATACCCGTCACGGTGGCTTCTTAAATCAACCGATAGATCAATTTGACGCTGATTTTTTTGGTCTTTCTCCCCGGGAGGTGGCACAAATGGATCCGCAACAGCGATTACTGCTGGAACTAGCCTGGGAAGCTCTGGAAAATGCGGGAATATCACCCTTAAATCGGCGAGGAAGTCAAACGGGGGTATTTATCGGCATGATGACTCAAGATTACTCCCATTTTAGCCATCATCCCGCTCTGATTGATGCCTATACGGGAACGGGAAATGCTAAAAGTGTAGCTTCGGGACGTTTATCCTATCTTTTTGGATTTCATGGCCCAACTTTAACGGTTGATACTGCTTGTGCCTCCTCTTTAGTCGCTGTTCATTTAGCTTGCCAAAGTTTACGCAATAACGAGTGTGAAGTTGCCCTAGCTGGGGGAGTCAACCTAATGTTAACTCCCTTCGTTACTATCATGGAATCCCGCGCCCAGATGTTGTCTCCTGACGGTCGTTGTAAAACCTTTGATAGAACAGCAAATGGCTATGTGCGGGGAGAAGGCGGCGGTATTATAGTTTTAAAGTCTTTATCTGCGGCTATTCGGGATAATAACTTGATTTTAGGACTAATTAAAGGTTCGGCCGTTAACCATGGTGGTACGAGTAGCGGTTTAACAGTTCCCAATCAACTTAGTCAAGAACAATTGATTCGTCAAGCTTTAAAAAATGCTCAGGTAAAGCCAGAGGATATTAGCTATATTGAAGCCCATGGAACTGGCACTTCTTTGGGCGATCCCATTGAATTAGGTGCATTATCGACAGTTTTTGCTAAAAATCCCCAACCGGTTTGGGTTGGTTCCGTCAAAACTAATATCGGCCATCTAGAAGCGGCCGCTGGTATTGCCGGACTGATGAAAGTGATTTTATGCTTGCAACATCGACAAATTGCCCCCCATCTCCACTTCCAGCAACCGACACCCCATCTAGACTGGGAAAATCAGCCGCTGAAAGTTCCGACTAAAAACCGTGAATGGGTTAGTGAAAATTCTGCTCGTTTAGCTGGAGTTAGTTCTTTTGGCTTAAATGGCACTAATGCCCATATTATTCTCGAAGAATACCCTTACGAACCTGAAACGACTGCGGCACCTGATTCATCGCCCTATCTGTTCACCCTCTCAGCCAAGACTGAATCGGCTTTAATCAAACTAGCCCAAAAATACGCAAATTACCTAGAAAATGCGAAAAATATTGCTTTAAGCTCCATTTGTGCCACTAGCAATCGCAGTCGCTCCCAATTACCCCATCGTTTCACCTGTATTGTCTCTAGTCACTGCCAACTTCAAGAAAAATTAGCCGCTTTCGTTCAAGGTGAACCCAGTTCTTTTCGCCAAAAAAGTGAATTTAATGGCAAAAATCGGGCAAAAATTGCCTTTCTCTTTCCGGGACAGGGTTCTCAATACCCCGGTATGGGAAGGGAACTATACCAATGTTATCCTCTATTTCGTCAAACACTCGATCGCTGTGCTGAGATTCTCCGTCAATATGGGGACTATTGCCTAACGGAGATTATTGACCAAGAAAATCATCTCAATCAAACTTTTTACAGCCAACCTGCCCTATTTGCTCTCGAATACGCCCTTTTTAAACTCTGGGAATCCTGGGGAATTAGCCCCCATGGGGTTATGGGTCATAGTTTAGGGGAATATGTGGCCGCCTGTGTTGCTGGAGTCTTTAGTTTAGAAGATGCCTTAAAATTAGTCTTCTATCGGGCTAAATTGATGGATTCTGTGGGAAAAAGTGGTTCAATGGTCGTTATCTCGGCTAGTGAAGCTGAAATTAGTCCCTTAATTGCCCCCTATCAATCTCAGGTCGCTATTGCCGCTATTAATGGTCAGGATAATATTGTCCTGTCCGGTGCTGCAGAGACCATAGAAACCCTGGTAAAACAGCTTCAGGTCAAAAATCTGAAAATTACCCGGTTAAATGTCTCTCAAGCTTTTCATTCCCCTCTGATGGAGGAGATTTTAGACGAGTTCCGACAAATTGCTGAAACTATCACCTATCATCCCCCCCAACGAGCCTTAATTTCTAACCTTAATGGCAACTTAGTCAATTTTGAGGTCACTACTCCCGATTATTGGTGTCGTCATCTCCGGTCTTCTGTTCGCTTTGCCGATGGGATAAAAACCTTACTGGACAACGGTTATGAGCTATTTGTCGAATGCGGATCCCATCCCGTTTTATCGGCCATGGGCAGCCTACTGGATAAAAATTATCCTTGTCTTTGGTTGCCCAGTTTGCGTCGTCAAACCTCTGACCGACAACAAATCCTCGAGAGTGTCAGTCAGCTTTATCTGCGGGGATTCGCCCTGAATTGGCAAGAGATAACGGCCAATCAAGACAGTAAACCCTGTATCTTACCGACCTACAGCTTTGAAAGAAGTAGTTATTGGCTAAAAACAGGCGACTTGACCCCAGAAGAAGCGCAATTATTGCCTAAATTGTCGAAATATCTCCTAGAAACACCGCCGCAACCGCCAGAAGTTGTCAAAACCACCACCGCATCATCTTCTGGTCATCTAATTACCCTTGACTCTCTGTTGGCCACACCCGCAGAGAAACAGCTTAAACAACTAGAAACCTACATTATCGGTGTTTTAGAACAGATTACTGGTTTATCCGTGGTCAAGCTACATACCAAGCAACCGCTCTCTAGTTTAGGCTTAGATTCTCTCATGTCCAGTCAATTACGACGTCAACTAGAGGAGGATTTAAAAATTATTGTTCCCGTGGAATACCTAGCGGGATTGAGTATTGAGCAGTTTTTACCGCAAATATTCAACTTAATCACCCAAAACTCCCAACCTGCAACTAGCAATAAAACTCCTCTCCCCTCAAAACAGAAAAAACCAATCAAGACGACTAAAGCCGAAAATATCTCTAATGATCCGAAACTTTGGCTAATTCGCAAACAAGCTAATCCTAACGCCCGCATTCGTCTATTTTGTTTTCCCTACGCCGGTGGGGGTGCCTCCGCATTCCAAAATTGGCTGAATTACTGCCCCAAGGAAGTGGAATTGTGGGCGATTCAACTACCCGGACGCGAAACGCGTCTTCAGGAAACTGCGATTACATCGCTAAAATCCCTGATTAATCGTCTCATTCCGATTCTGACTCCCTATTTAGACCAACCTTATGCTTTTTTTGGTCATAGCATGGGTTCTTTAATCAGTTTTGAATTAACCAGAGAATTAGCTAAAACTCGCCAAAATCTACCCCAACATTTATTTATGTCTGGATTTCGAGCGCCTCAAATTGTCAATCCTGATTTACCCATTCATCGTCTGGGAGATGAGCAATTTTTAACAGCTTTAGGTCATTTTCAAGGAACCCCAGAAACTCTCCTCAAAAATCCCGATTTAATGGCGGCTTTTTTGCCAATTTTACGAGCAGATTTCAAACTCCTAGAGACCTATTCTTATCAACAAGGTCAACCCTTAAATTGTCCTATTACCGTTTTTGGAGGCCACAACGATGCCAAGGTTTCTGCCGATCAATTACAACAATGGCAACTGCAAACCAATCAAGATTTTGTCCTGCATACCTTACCGGGAGGACATTTCTTTATCAATCAACATACGGAGAAAATTATGAAAATAATTGGCCAAAGTTTACGAGAGTTTCCTGAACAAATGACTGCCTAATCAACCAACTATTCAAGGGAGAAAAATTATGACTTTAGATTACAAAGAGCAATACTGTATTATTGGGGCTGGTGCCGCAGGATTAGCGGCGGCTAGAGCCTTAAGCAAAGCCAAAATTCCCTTTAATGTTATCGAATCTGCCCAGGATGTTGGGGGTATTTGGATTTATGATCGTCCCGATAGTCCAATGTATAAAAATACACATCTGATTGGTCATAAAACCACACAACCTTTTTCCGATTTTCCCATGCCAAAAGATTACCCAGATTATCCCAATCATCGGTTAGTCTATGAATATCTTCGCAATTATGCCGCTCATTTTAATCTCTATGATTTCATGGAATTTAATCTCAGCGTGGAGAAAGTAAAAAAGGTGGGTAACTTTTGGGATGTCACCCTTAGCAACCAAGAAACCAGACGATACCGAGGGGTTTTAATCGCTAGTGGTTATCATAGTAAACCGAATATTCCTCAATTTTCTGGGCATTTTGACGGGGAAATTATCCATTCAAAAGATTATGATAATCCCGCTCAACTAAATGCTAAAAAAGTCCTAGTAGTTGGAGCGGGACAATCAGCCATGGATTTAGTCGTCGAAGCGGCTATTAATGGTAGTAAAACTTTCCATAGTACCCGTCGTGGCTTTCTCTGTATGCCGAAATTTTTGTTCGGTTTGCCCCCAGAATGGGTGATGATTAACACGCCAATCATGAATCTAATTCCAGCCCAAGAACACATGAAAATGATGGCTTTATTATCACCAATAGCTCTATTCTTACAAGGAGTTAATCTCAAAAAGCTCAATATTCCTACAGATTGTAAAAGTAACGGTCTAATTATTCCCAACAGTGACCAACAAATCTATCGTTATTATGTGCATGGAGATGTCACCCATAAGCCTAATATCCAAGAATTAGACGGAAAGAAAGTTATTTTTGCCGATGGCAGTACAGAAGAAATTGATCTGATTATCTACGCCACTGGTTACAAAATTGAATTTTCTTTTATTGACAAATCTGATTTAAATTGGCAAGAAGGAACCACCCAGCCTAACCTCTATATGAATGTTTTTCACCCAGAGGAAAATAACCTGTTTGTCATCGGAATGGTTCATCCCACTGGCACCCACTGGCGAGTATTTGAAGAACAAAGTAATTTAGTGGCCGCTTATCTACAAGCTCAGGATAAAAAATCCCGGTTTGTCTATAAATTTGAAAAGCTAAAACGTCAAATTAGTGCCAATTTAAGCGCCGACAATAAACACCATAGCGGTACTCACTCCTTAGTGATTGACAAATTGGGTTATATACGCCAAGCCCAAGGATTAGCTCGCCGATTACTGGCTTAAATCTCCCACCATAATTTACCCCCTGAAATCCCTCTATCTTAACTCCAATGCCCTACATTATTGAGACAGCTACTGGTTTTCCAGAACATTACTATCCCCAAGAAGTTCTAGAAGTCAATATCAGAAATCATTGTGCTAATCTTCTTCAAGATTATTGCCGAGAAAATCAACTCGACTTCCAGGAACAAACCTTTTTTGATTTAGAACAAATTCATCGTTTTTTCAGTAATGTCAAAATTCAAGGGCGATACTTCACCATTCCCCTAGATGAATTCGATGCCGATAATCCTCCTGGAATCGCCCAACCCTTTCGTCAAATGGTCGATCTAACTATGGATTTAGTAACATCGACAGTAACTAATTTGCTCAAAAAAGCCGCTCTTTCTCCCAAAGAAATCTCCCTAGTTACTTCCGTTACTGTTCTTCCTTCCGTTCCTTCCCTAGAAAGTTTACTCCTCAATCGTCTAGATTTTTCCCTCGATATCAAGCGGCAAGCGTTATCGGGTGTCGGCTGTTTGGGAGGCGCCCAAGGATTAGCCAGAGTAAACGATTATCTGCAAGGACATCCCACCGAAACAGCGATTTTGTTTACCACCGATCCCTCCTCTGGCCTTTGGCAAGGGTCAATTCATAGCGATTTAACGGAATTATTGGGACAATTACCCGAAGATCCGTCTCAATATAGCAATATCATTATGACCCTTGTGGTAGCGGCTTTATTTGGCGATGGAGTCGGCACGGTTCTCTTAGCGGGAGATGAACATCCCTTAGTCAAGCAAGGTAAAGCAAAACTGAAGATTATCGGCACTCAATCGCTGTTAATGCCCCACACAGAGCATTTAATGGCATTACCTTTAACAGACTACGGTTTTCGCCAAATTCTTCGCCCAGAAGTCTCTGATTACGTCAAGGGTGGGGTGAGAAAAGCGGTGACATCTTTACTGGAAAAAACAGGAGTTTCCCTCGAGGAAATTGTCTGTTGGATGGTGCATCCGGGGGGTCCAAAGATTCTCGATGCAATAGTTGAAGAATTCCAGTTAGAACCGGATGTTTTACAGGTTAGTTGGGATATTTTGGCAGAAATTGGCAATATTGCCTCTGCTACTATCCTCTGCATTCTCGATGAAACCCTCTCCCGTCCCCATCCTCCCACGGGTTCCTACGGATTAATAATTTCCATGGGTCCCGGATTTGCTCAAGAAGCCATTTTAGTTCAATTCTAAGGATATTTAAGGATGTTAAGCCAAATAGTTTTCATTGCCCTGATTAGTTACATTATTGTCCAACGAGTGCGCGTTACTCGTCTGAGTAAACAGAATATGGCCAAAGTCTTAGCGGAAGGTGGCAAACTGCATAGTTCTAATTATGTGGGATTCGTCAAGATTTTCCAATCTAGCTGGATGCTTTGCATGATCGGGGAAGTTTATCTGCTCGATCGACCTTTTATTCCAGCATTGGCTTTATTTTCCCTAATTACTACTTTTTTAGCTCAAAAGCTCCGCTATGCCTCCATTGAAGCCTTGGGCGATCGCTGGATTCATCAGGTGGTCACGGTTCCTCAGACACCCGTGATCGACAATGGCATTTATCAATATATCCGTCATCCTAACTGGTGGGCCATGATCACGGAATTAGCGGTGGTTCCCCTGTTTCATACCGCTTATCTGACATCTATAGTCTTTAGTCTCCTGAATGCTTGGTTATTAATCCAACGCATTCCGGCTGAAGAAGAAGCTTTGAGTCAAGACACCAATTATCAAGCAGTTTTCGCCAATACTCCCCGTTTTATTCCTAGTTTTAGCGCAATTTTCTCTCGCAAACAGCAACCGCTTAAAAGTTAATTGCCACGGATAGCAGGGCCGGTTCCCTAGGGCCCTTTAATTACCCCTCATACCTGAATTTCAAGGAGAAAAAAAATACTATGGACTCTCTAATTGTTTCCGAAAATATTATTAGCGACAATTTAACTAACGCTCTACAAGAATGGGAAAATTTATTAGGCTCCGAATATGTCAGCACCGATAACAAAAAACGCCTAGAAGCCGAGACCGCTACCTACGAAACCCATGCTAAAATCCCGGCAATTATTCGCCCAGGTAATCGTCAAGAAGTCCAAGAATCTCTAAAAATTGCTAATCGCTATCAAACCCCTGTCTATCCTATTAGTACGGGTAAAAATTGGGGTTATGGTTCGCGAGTTCCTAGCCGCACCGGTTCGGTTTTAATGGATTTGAGTCGATTAAATCAGATTTTGGATTATAATGAAACCCTAGCTTATGTAACTATTGAAGCGGGTGTTACTCAGCGACAACTCTACGATTTTTTGCAGAAAAATGGCAATAAATTATTAATGAGTGTCACCGGTTCGACTCCTGATTCTAGTATTATTGGCAATATTCTCGAACGAGGTGAAGCCAAAGGACCTTTGGGCGATCGCTTTAATCATGTCTGTGGAATGGAAGTAGTTTTGCCCACCGGTGAATGTGTTCATACGGGATTTAATCGCTTTGAAAACTCCCAAATAGGGGCGGTCAATCGTTGGGGAGTCGGTCCTTATTTTGATGGAATTTTTACCCAATCTAACCTGGGAATCGTCACCAAAATGACTTTTTGGTTAACCCCCTATCCTGAATATTTTCAGGCTTTTTTCTATAGCATCGATCAGGAAAATAAATTAGAGTTATTGATCGACAAACTACGTCAACTGAAAATGGCAGGGGTAATTAAAACCACCTTCCACATTAATAATAACTACCGAATGTTGTCTATTCAACAACAATATCCCTGGCAGAAATGCCAAGAAAAAACTCCTTTACCCCCCGATTTATTAGAACAATTAAGTCATCAATGGGGTGGCGGTGTTTGGATAGGAGAAGGTGCTTTATATTCGGCTTCACCAGAACAGGGAAAAGTCGAAAGAAACCTAATTGAAAAAGCCTTGAAAGGAATTGTCAATAAACTTATGTTTTTTGATGAAAATAAGTTCAAAATGGCCAGCAAAATGAGTCCCATTTTTAAAGTATTTACTGGTGTGGAAATTAAGGACAAGGTGGATTTAATTTATCACAAAAATCCCCAACGAGGAATGATTACCGAAAAAGTGCTGAAGATGGCCTATTGGCGCAAAAAAACGCCCCCCACCGATAGGTTGAATTTAGACCTGGATGCCTGTGGCATGATTTGGTGTGTTCCCGCTGTTCCTTTTCTGGGAAATCATCTCAGAAATGCTCTCAATATTATCAGCAGCATCGCTCAAAAATATGGTTATGAACCCAATATCGGCATTAACTGTGTTACCGAGCGCAATATTAACATCAATGCTGCCATTTTTTATGATCGATTGCTAGAAGGCGAAGACCAAAAAGCCTTAAATTGTCACGATGAAATGTTGGCAGAATTGATCAATCAAGGCTATTATCCCTATCGTCTTAGTACCCACTCTATGAATAGTTTACCCGTAGCCCAAGACGATTATAGTTGCTTAATCCAGAAAATTAAAGACAGCTTGGATCCCAATCACATTCTCTCACCCGGTCGCTACGAATTTCTTTAAATAAGCCTAACAATCTACTGCTAACTACCCATCTCTCCCCCAATTCTAATGACTTCTAGCACTTCTAGCAAATGGCAACATCTCCGAATAGATTATCTTCCTTATATCACTGGTTGGTTTGGTAACTTTATCGTTAACAATGCCCTTCTAACCATGCTAATCTATCGCTACGACCCGGGCATTCCCAATGACTATAACTTATCCATTTTATTGCCCTCTGCTTTAGTGGGGATAGCGATAATGATTAGCCGTATTGCTGGGGCTTTTGTGCAGCCAGTAGTCGGTTATTTTTCCGATCGCTTTTGGAGTCCTTGGGGCAAAAGAAGACCATTTATACTGGCCAGTTTAGTCCCTTTAATTGGTGGTTTTATCCTGTTGTTTAATCCCCCTAATAACTTAAATCAAACCACTTACTTCATTTATTTAGTCACCATGCTTTGGGTGTTTTATGTGGGTATGGCATCCTATCATGTTCCCTATTTAGCCTGGTTGCCCACTCTCGCTAAAAGCCCAGAAGGAAGGGTTAAATTATCAACTCAAATCGGAATTTTTGGTTTAGTTGGTGCCACCATTGGTGGGATTATTGCCCCTTGGTTAACTGATAGCTATGGCTTTCAGGGAATGGGTATTGCTATTAGTCTTATTGGGCTAATTACTCTAGCTATGCCCTTGCTAGAAAAAGAAGAATATAGTCCTTCTAAGGGGAAATATCCTAACTTTAAAACCACCTTAACGGCGGCTTTTACCAATCGGACTTTTTGTATCTATATGATCACCATGATCTTGGCGTGGATGGTGATTAGTATTATCTCGGTGATTCCGACTTTTTTAGTAATTGCTCTCCTCAAACGAGAGGTAAGTTTTGCCGCCGTGATTAATACTATTATCGTCGGTAGTGCCTTGGCTGGATTTACCCTGGTTTTACCCTTAGCGCAAAAATATGGCAAAAAACTGGTTTTTCAAGGTTCTTTAATCTGGGTTGGTCTGGGTATGATTGCCATGGCCTGTGGTCGTTTTTGGTGGCAAGATTCTTTGATTCCCTGGTTAATCCTTTCGATCATCGCTAATTTAGCCCTAGCCAGCTTTTTTAGTCTGCCGAATGCCATGTTATCGGACATTATCGATCAAGATGCGGAGCAACAGGGAATGGGACGAGAAGCAATATTTTTTGGAACTAGGGGGCTACTAATTCAATTTAGCCAAGGTGCGGGGTCTTTTCTAACAGGATTAATCCTTTCTTTCGGGAAAACTCCTGATAACCCCTGGGGGGTACAAATTGCCTTTTTGTCCGCCGGTATATTATCCCTAGCAGCGGCTTTTGTCCTACGGCCTTATTCCATCAAAAAATAGTTCTTTCCTCGCTAATCTGTTATTACTCTTGACAAAACCCTACTCATTTGGAACTAGATTATGACTTCCCCCAATCCCGTCACTAAACAGCAAGAAACTGCCATCAAAAAACTGCGATTGCCCTGGCGATTAATTATTACTGGTATCCTAGCGGCCACCTCGGTTTTTGCCTATCCTACCCTGCGTAATGTCCTCTTAGAAGACACCTCTGAATCCACCACCTCAGAAGAAACCGCTTCGTTAGCAATCGATAAGAGCAAGACGGCAGCCTTACCGGTGCGAACCTTAACTTTAAGTCCTGTCACCCATCACCAAGAACCGCGCCGTTATACCGGTAATATTGTGGCTAAACGGACAAGTGAACTAGGATTTGAGCGTTCGGGACAATTAATTAGTTTATTGGTTCAAGAGGGTCAAGAGGTACGCAGAGGTACTTTAATTGCTACTCTAGATACACGCAATTTAGAAGCACAAAAACAAGAACTCATCGCCCAGCGATCGCAAGCCACGGCTAAACTGCAAGAATTACAAGCTGGTTCCAGGAAAGAAAGTATCGCTGCAGCCCAAGCAAAAGTCCGAGATCTCAGGGAACAATTAGCTTTAGCCCAATCTAAATACCAAAGACGGCTAGGATTGTATCAAGAAGGGGCAATTACTAGAGAACAACTCGAAGAAGTGCAAACAGATGTTAATGCACAACAAGCGAGAATTGATGAAGCCCAAAGTCAATTAGATGAACTCAAAGCTGGTACTCGTCCCGAATTGATTTCTCTGCAAAAAGCCGTTATTGACCAATTTGATGCCCAACTGAAGAATATTAAATTAGAGATTGAGAAAAGCCAACTTCAAGCCCCCTACGATGGCACTATTGCCCTCCTTCACGTCAATATTGGCACTGTTGTTTCTGCAAGTAATCCGATCGTTCGTTTGGTGGAAAGTAATAAACTGGAAGCGCGTATCGGGGTTCCCATTGACCAGTCCGAAAACTTACCAATTGGGAGTAAACATCGTTTAAAAATTGGTAACAAAATATTAACAGGACAAGTCACTTCAACCTTGCCCCAAATTGATCCAACTACCCGTACCGCCACGGTTATTTTAAGTTTAAATCAGACTCAGGGCCTGATTCCGGGGCAAGTGGTCAGCCTAGAATTATCTCAATCAGTTCCACAATCGGGCTATTGGTTGCCCACAGAAGCTTTAGTACAAGGCACGAGAGGATTATGGTCTTCCTATGTTCTAGGAGAAGCTAATCCCGATAATCCTCGACAATTTACCGTCAAACGCCAAGATTTAGAAGTTCTAGCGATTCAAGGCGATCGCTTGTTGGTGCGCGGGACTCTCACCTCCGGTGATCGAGTGATCGTCGAAGGGGTTCACCGCATCGTACCCGGGCAAATGGTGGAAATTTGGTAGTCAGTGGTCATTAATCAGCTTTATTATCCCTAATAATCTCCAATGAATAACTTATTTGAACGTAAACCTAGATTACTAATTCTGACCTTAATTCTGATTATTGTCTGGGGATTGTCTTCCTTTCAAATTTTGCCGCGCATGGAAGATCCCGAAACAATTAATCGAGGTGCCACCATTACCACCAATTTACCCGGTGCCAGTCCTTATCGGGTGGAATCCCTAGTGACCGAAAAAATTGAACAATCTCTCTCTAGCATCAAAGAAATTAGCCTGATTGAGTCCTCCTCGGAATTAGGGCGTTCCACGGTCAATATTGAACTTAAAGATGAAGTGACTGATGTGGATCCCGTCTGGTCACGCATTCGCGATCGGATTACCGATGTCATCCCGGAACTACCCCCAGAAGCCCAAAGACCCTTATACGAAGAAGGATATAGTAAAGCCTTTAGTTTATTGACTGCCATCCTTTGGGATCTAGATACCGCTCCTAATTACGCTATTTTACGCCGACTTGGCCAAGAACTGTTCGATGAATTAGAAGCCCTTTGGGGAACCGAAAGGGTCGAGTTAGTCGGGGTTCCGGCCGAGGAAATTTTAGTCGAAATCGATCCGGTGAAATTATCCTCCCTGGGCCTAACCGCCGTCGAAGTTGCCCAACAAATTCAAACCAGTGATGCCAAGGTTGCCGCCGGACAACTTCGCAGTAATCGCAATAATTTATTATTGGAAGTCGATACCAGTTTAGAATCACTCTCTCGGATTCGAGCAATTCCGATTCGTTACAGTAATGATGGACAATTTACCCGTTTAGGAGATATCGCTCTAGTTACCAAGGGAATTCAAGAACCACCGCCAGAACTAACCATTATTAACGGTAAACCCGCTATTGTGGTGGCGGCTATGATGGAATCGGGCCAACGCATAGACGAATGGACAGCGGCGGCCCAGGCCAAGTTAGACCTGTTTCGACCCTCTCTCCCCCAAGGTGTTAGCCTCAAGATAATTTTTGCCCAAAATCGTTATGTGGCTAACCGACTCGATGGATTATTCAGCAACATGATCCTAGGGTTACTCTGTGTCATGGGGACAGCTTTTGTGATGATGGGATGGCAGTCCGCCTTGGTAGTAAGTGTATCGCTGCCTTTATCGATCCTGATGGTCTTTGCCGGTATGAATCTCTGGCAAATTCCCCTACATCAAATGTCGGTGACAGGAATTGTCATTGCTTTGGGACTTTTGATCGATAACGCTATTGTAATTGTCGATGAACTGCAAAAAGGACTACGGACGGGAATAGCTCACGAACATATTGTTGCTGAAACCGTTAAACAGTTAGGGATTCCCCTCTTAGCTTCTACCCTAACCACGATTTTGTCTTTTATGCCGATCGCTCTTTTGCAAGGAGGCACTGGCGAATTCGTGCGTACTATCGCCCAAACAGTGATCTTAGCCTTAGTTAGTTCTCTAATTTTGTCCCTAACGATTATTCCTGTCCTCAGTTTACGTTTATATCAACTGACTCATCGCTCGCACCAGACAAAAACCCATTGGTGGGATACGGGAATTAATTTACCGCTCCTAACGGGGTTATATCGCCAAATTTTGAAGTTAATTCTCTATTTTCCCGTATTAGGTCTGGTTATTGGCTTGATTGTCCCAATTACTGGCTTTGTTGTCGCTGGCACTCTCCCGGAAGAATTCTTTCCGCCGGCAGAACGAGATCAGTTAACCCTAGAAATCGAACTGGCCCCCACCACAACCCTAGAAGTAACTCAGGTAAAAGTGGCTCAAGCTGAAAAAATACTGCTAGATCATCGAGAAATTGGGGAAGTTCACTGGTTTTTAGGGCGTAATGCTCCCCCCTTCTACTATAATCTCTCCGATGGCGTCAAAGACTCTCCTAATTTTGCCCAAGCGTTGATTCAACTTCGGCAAGTTTCTGATGATCCCCAATTGATCGAAACCTTACAAAAACAATTAAGTCAAGCTCTACCGATGGCAAGGGTATTAGTTAGCCCCCTAGAACAGGGTCCACCGGTGGGCGCCCCGATCGAAATTAGGGTTTATGGCTCAGAATTGGAGATGTTAAGGAAAATTGGCGAGTCCCTACGGGAAGAACTGGCAAAAATACCCGAAATAACCTATTCTGTTGCTGATTTAAGTGAAATTCAAGCTAAATTATCCTTAAAAATTAATGAAGAAAAAGCTCGACTGATTGGTTTGGATAATGCGGCGATCGCAAGTCAATTGGATAACCTTTTAGAAGGTTCTGTGGGTGGCTCGATTTTAGAAGCAACGGAAGAATTACCCGTACGAGTCCGAGTCGCTAATCGCGATCGCGAGCAACTGCCACAAATTGCCTCTTTAAATATTCTCGGTAATTCCGCCACTGCTGAACGGGCGAATATTTCCCTTTCCTCCGTGGCAGAATTTGATTTTCTCCCCGAATTAGCCACGATTCCTCGACGAAATGGCAAGCGAATTAATACGGTGAAGGCCTATGTTCAAGCTGATGCGATCGCTGCAACGGTTTTAGACGAATTTCGCCAAAACTTAGAATCGGGCAAATTTTCCCTTCCGGCAGGGTATCGGCTCGAATTTGGCGGAGAGGAAGAAGAAAGAGATACAGCTGTGGCTAATCTAATTGCTAGTGTGGGAGTCTTGGCGATTCTAATGCTATCAACCCTTGTTCTTTCTTTTAACTCCTTCCGTCTTGCTGCCCTAGTTACTGTCGTCGGTATTAGTTCAATTGGACTAGCCTTATTTTCCCTCTGGTTATTTGAATATCCCCTAGGATTCATGTCCATTTTAGGCACTATCGGCTTAGTTGGGGTTTCCGTTAATGACTCTATTGTCGTGGTAGCGGCTTTACAAGCTTTACCCCCCCATCTTCAACGCCAACGCAAGGCAATCCGGGAAGTGGTCATTGCTTCCACCCGTCACATTCTCACCACTACCTTAACCACCGTGACGGGATTTGTGCCATTATTTCTCTACGGCGGGGCTTTTTGGGAACCCCTCGCTATCTGTATTTCCATCGGGGTAATCGGAACCACCCTAAGCGCACTGGTATTTGTCCCGTCGGGATGGTACTATCTCGCTCAAGCCCAAAAGGTTTCCCCTCTGTCTGTTCCTGAGTAGCTTGATTAAATACCACTTTTGTAGAGACGTTGCCTAGCAACGTCTCTATTGATACTAAATCCGTTGAGTATAGGCTACATATCAGGACAGGCAAAAAGCACTCTTGCAATAGGCAAAAGGGGCAATCAATAATCAGTCTTTAATAACCGGATTTAGTGTGATTTGGGTAAAAATACCCTAAAAGTCCTCTCGGCTCCACCGCCCTGATCCGAGAAAATAGGGAGAATTGGCTGGGTTAAATATAATCGAGTTTGAACAATAGATAAGTTTTTTAACAAGAGTAGTTTTAGATACTAATTACCCGATGGGCTGGGGTAGAATTGGGAAAACCAGTCAAACTGTTTTAGCCAAGCTACTTAACTATGATGAAAATTAACTTGCTGTTCGCGTTATCTTCTCTTAAAAAATCGACAAAAAACTTTACATAAACTCAAAAGAGAGCCTGATAAATTTCTTATCTAAAAGCTGAGTTAGTTATCGGACAAAGTTTTTAGGTGCTTTTGTTGATTACTTCTTAACCACCATCTTATAAGTAGAAGAAGGGAGATGAAAGTTAATCAGTTACTAAGACTCTATGAACAAGGAGAACGGGATTTTTTAGCCATTGACTTGATGAGTCTAGATCTACAACAAGTGACTCTAATCGCTGTCAATTTTGCTGCGGCCAATTTGCGCGGAACTAATTTGAGCCGCTCTTTTCTGACTAAATCAAATCTGCGGGGAGCGAGTTTGAATTGGGCGAATTTAACCTATGCCAAATTAAGTCAAGCGCAATTAGTGGAAGCGGACTTAACCAAAGCCAATCTCACCGGGGCCTTTATGGTACAGGCTAACCTGCGTAACTCGCGATTAAGTGGGGCGGATCTTTCCCATGCTAATCTCCGGGGGGCGAATTTATGCGGGGCGAATTTATGCGGGGCGAATTTATACTTAGTTAATCTCTTGGAGGCAACCCTAGATAAAGTCAATCTCAATTGGGCCAATTTGCAGGAAGCGCGGTTAAGTGGGGCTAAATGTCGTCAGATTTCCGCAAGGGAAGCCAATTTTAGGGGCTCTTTTCTGAAAGAGGTGGACTTTCAAGGGGCCAATTTAGAAAGGGCTAATTTTAGTGAGGCACGTCTGACGGGTAGTGATTTACGCGGGGCCAATTTAGCGGGTGCTAATCTAGCGGGAGCGCGTTTACAACAGGTAAATCTACAGGGAGCGGACTTGAGGGGTGCTAACTTGACGGGGACTTGTTTTGAGAGTGTCACTGGTTGGACAGAAACCGCCCAAGAAGATGATATTTTTCCCCTAGACTGGTTTCAGCCTCGTTTTGCTACTTAAAAGTCAATATATCTTCCGAAAGCCCGTCCTTTTCCTATCAATTAACGATTAGCTGGAGTGGTTAATCTTTGGTTAGGAATGGGGATTGGGGGAGCATTATTCGGCTCATCCTCGAAGAGTAAAGTAGGGGGAGGAGGAGGAGTGGTAGCGCCGGGAGATGCTGCTGGAGATGGACTGGGATTAACGGCAGCGGGGGGACTTTTCGGAGTGACGACGGGTGCGGGAGAGCTAAAACCGAGGAGAGCTTTGCCAAAGGGAAAAACATTTCTCCAGCGTTGAATATTGGGATGACCAAACCAATCTTGACGGGACACCTTCACCGAGAGGAGAGGTGCGATCGCCCCTGATTTTTCGGCCGTTATCAATAAATCAATTTTATTAATACCCTGTTGTTGATTAAAACGACTGATGATAGTTTTCTCGGCTAATTGCGATGCTCTAGTCAATAATCCTTCGTAGGATTCTCCCTGTTGAACTGTGATGGGAAGATTAACAGTGGATTGAGCAAAAACCACGTCAACGGCGATAATTCCCGTCAGCAGCGTTAAAACAGTAATAGACTTGTACATAGGACAGACGGTTAAACAGTCACTCCCTGGTTAGGGTCGGGATCTTCCCTGTTAGAGTTCCCCGATCGCTTTCTTAAATTACCATGATCGATCTCTGGCCACAATGGAATTTTTTCGGTAGCGTAATCGTCCTTAGTCCCTAGCAATAGGCAATAGGGGAATACTTAGGGCTGGCTGAATAAATCGAAAAACTTTGTTGGATAATATCTTTAGGCTTTTTTCAAATCAAACAGTGCCGGCCATTGGAGTGATCAGAGGGAAAATTCAGGGACTTTTTCCCTGAAAATGGGTAAAACCCCACACCAACGCCAAACTTTTTCAGTATAACCTAATTATATTTGGCCTTATCGACCAGAGGTTGTTAATTATGACACAAACTAGCGAAACCGTTACCTATTCTCTCGAATCTGTCCTAACAAGGATCGAGAGTAAAATCGACAATCTCCAAAGAGATGTTAATCAAAAATTTGACAGTCTCCAAAGAGATATGGATCAGAAAATTGACAATCTCCAAAGAGATGTTAATCAGAAAATTGACAGTCTCCAAAGAGATATGGATCAAAAATTTGACAGTCTCCAAAGAGATATGGATCAAAAATTTGACAGTCTCCAAAAAGATGTTAATCAAAAATTTGACAGTCTCCAAAAAGACGTTAATGATTTAAAGGTGGAAGTCACAGAAACCAAGGGAGATATTAAAACTCTTGACCAGAAAGTCGAAAGAATAGATAAACGACTGGAAAAAGTTGAAGATAGTTATGCAATCCTAGTTAAAGATATTGCGGACTTAAAAGGGTTTAAATCCCTGATTATCCCCATGGTCGTAGCTTTTTTAAGTGCCGTGGTAACTTTAGGATTGCGCGGCTTTTTTCTTGGTAATAAACCTTAATTTTTTATGTCAAGAAAGTAGTTATTTGTAAGAGGTTGTTAATTATGACACAAACTGGCGAAACCGTTACCTATTCTCTCGAATCTGTCCTGAAAGAAATTAAAGATAGCATTAAAGAGGTTAATCAGAAAATTGACTCTCTCCAAAGAGATGTTAATCAAAAATTTGACAGTCTCCAAAGAGATATGGATCAGAAAATTGACAGTCTTCAAAGAGATGTAGATGAGAAAATCGACAATCTCCAAAGAGCTATGGATCAAAAATTTGACAGTCTCCAAAAAGATGTTAATCAAAAATTTGACAGTCTCCAAAAAGACGTTAATGATTTAAAGGTGGAAGTCACAGAAATCAAGGGAGATATTAAAAATCTTGATCAGAAAGTCGAAACAATCGATAAACGACTGGAAAAAGTCGAATCTAGTTATGCAATTCTAGTTAAAGATATTGCGGACTTAAAAGGGTTTAAATCCCTGATTATCCCCATGGTTGTAGCTTTTTTAAGTGCCGTGGTAACTTTGGGATTGCGCGGCTTTTTTCTTGGTAATAAACCTTAATTTTTTATTTCAATAAAGTAGTTATCTGTAAGAGGGTTTTAATTATGACACAAACTAGCGAAACCGTTACCTATTCCCTTGAATCTGTCCTGACAAGGATCGAGAGTAAAATCGACAATCTCCAAAGAGATGTTAATCAAAAATTTGACAGTCTCCAAAGAGATGTGGATCAGAAAATTGACAGTCTCCAAAGAGATGTGGATCAGAAAATCGACAATCTCCAAAGAGATATGGATCAAAAATTTAACAGTCTCCAAAAAGATGTTAATGATTTAAAGGTGGAAGTCACAGAAATCAAAGGAGATATTAAAACTCTTGATCAGAAATTTGAAACAATGGATAAACGACTGGAAAAAGTCGAAGATGGTTATGCAATTCTAGTTAAAGATATTGCGGACTTGAAAGGGTTTAAATCTCTGATTATTCCCATGGTTGTGGCTTTTTTAAGTGCCGTGGTAACTTTGGGATTGCGCGGCTTTTTTCTTGGTAATAAACCTTAA
Organism: Microcystis sp. CS-574; assembly: GCF_028329095.1. Taxonomy (NCBI): domain Bacteria; kingdom Bacillati; phylum Cyanobacteriota; class Cyanophyceae; order Chroococcales; family Microcystaceae; genus Microcystis; species Microcystis sp. CS-574. Next base: position 6,497 of record NZ_JAQMSY010000046.1, on the reverse strand, counting down.
ATATATCAAGGAATATTGTTATCATCAAGTTTATTTTTTACTCTACCAATAAAATCTATGAGTTTTTGTATTAATCCTCATTGTCCCAAACCGAAAAGTATCACGGAGAGTCGTTACTGTCAATCCTGTGGTTCCGACTTGCTTTTAAATGGTAAATATCGAGTCACAAATTTATTGAGTGCCAAAGGTGGATTCGGTAATACCTATGAAGTGATAGATGAACGTAAAATACCTAAAGTGTTAAAAGTTCTTACCTACGATTCTAGCAAAGCTATTGATTTATTTCAACAGGAAGCCAATCTTTTAAAACAATTAAATCACCCCGGTATTCCCAAAGGAGAAAACTATTTTATTTATCATCCCCGGGAGAGTCAAACTGCTTTACACTGTTTAGTTATGGAGAAAATTGCTGGTATTGACTTAGAAGAACATCAAAAACAAAGAGGATTTAAACCGATTGATTATAATCTCGCTTTGGATTGGTTAAGTCAGTTGGCTAATATTCTCCATGAAGTTCATAAACATAAATTCTATCATCGTGATATCAAACCCTCTAATATTATCTTAAAACCCGATGGTCAATTAGTTTTAATTGATTTTGGGGCAGCGCGACAGGTGACTAAAACCGTCCTAGCAGGAGGTAAAAATACGGGAATTTATACCCCCGGATATGCTCCTCCTGAACAATCTCTTGGTCACTCTGTCCCCCAATCAGACTTTTATGCTTTGGGCAAAACTTTCGTCTTTTTGTTAACCGGTAAAGAACCCAGTGATCCGAAAATTTATAATATTAATACAAATGAATTTAACTGGCGTAAATATGCACAAAATATCCCTTCTCGATTAGCAGATTTTATCGATAATTTAATGGCAGAAAAACCTATTGATCGACCGAAAGATACCAAAACTTTGCTAAAAATTATTACCGATATTAAAGCCAATCCCCATCAAACTAAAAAAACTAAAAATTCTGCTCCTGAAAAACCTAAAATTATTCCTATTCCCAATCCTGCACTTATTTCTTTACTCGCCGCAATTTCTCCCAGTTATGCTGGGTTTTGGCTCCGTTTCAAAGCTTCTTTAATTGATTCTTTTATCGTTTTTATTATCGCAGCTTTATTAGGTGGTTATATCTGTTTTCGCTTACAACAATGGTCAACTTTTCAAGATTTAAATCTTAACTTTGATATTCCCAAAGAAATCTGGGTTTACTATGCAGCAGGATTAAGTGCAGCCGGAACAACAATTTTTGGTTTTGCTTTATTTATAGCGGCAATTATCTATAATATTCAAGCCAAAGTTAACTTTACTCACGAGCATATTGCCATTCTGACTGCTCTTGGTTTAGGAATAGTTATTAAATGGTTATATTATGTTTTCTTAGAATATCTTTTTAAAGCCACTATTGGTAAAATGTTTTTTGATTTATCCGTCACGGATAGTCAAGGCCGACGCATATCTTTTGCAAGAGCAAATCGCCGCTACTTACTAAAATATCTCTCCACTGCTCCCTTATATTTGGGCTTTTTACTGGCAGCCTGGACAAAGAAAAAACGCGCCCTTCATGACATGATTTCTGGTACACAAATCCGCAAGAAAAAGTAACCAGATACTAAATAGGATAAGATTAACTACAATAAGGACAAGATATTCCCGTTCGGTAATTGGGGGATTGTTTATCTTTTTCATCGATGGGATGACCGCAAGCGGGACACATTTCATAATGTCCTACCTCTAGATTAGCTGTTAGTGCCACTCTTTGATCAAAAACAAAACATTCTCCTTGCCAAAGACTCTGATCGGGACTAACTTCTTCTAAGTATTTCAAAATACCTCCCTCTAGCTGATAAACTTGAGAAAAGCCTTGATTTAATAAAAAAGCTGCCGCCTTTTCACAACGAATTCCCCCCGTACAAAAAAGAGCTATTTTTTTATCGTTAATACTATCAAAATTTTCCTGAATATACTCAGGAAATTGGCGAAAATGCTGGATTTCTGGGTTAAGCGCTCCCGCAAAAGTACCGATCGCCACTTCATAATTATTACGAGTATCGATCACTACCACGTCCGGCTCTTTCAGCAATTGGTTCCACTCTTCAGTTTTGAGATAAATTCCTGTGTTTTCGAGAGGATTAGCCTTGGGTTGACCAAAAGTCACAATTTCCTTTTTTAAGCGAATTTTTAAGCGTTGAAAGGGCAAATAATCACAAACAGACTCTTTCACCTCTAGATTAGCTAAACGAGTATCGGTTTTTAACCAACTAATCACTTCAGCGATCGCTTGACGGTTCCCGGCGATCGTTGCGTTAATCCCCTCGGCTGCCAGAAGAATAGTTCCTTTAATTCCTCTTTCTTGGCAGTATTTTTGTATTTCTGGCTGTTTTTGACGATAATCTGACAAAGCCACAAACTGGTAAAAAGTGGCGACTAGATAAGACATGGCAGGCAAGGGAAAAATTAACTTGTAATATTTTTCACTATAGGTTATAATAACGAGAGTGTCTCAAAAACCAGATCGGGGGTTTAGCTCAGTTGGTAGAGCGCCTGCTTTGCAAGCAGGATGTCAGCGGTTCGAGTCCGCTAACCTCCATAGTCATGACTGATTCCCCTTTGCTTGGTGATTAGCTCAAGTCTTCTTGGGGAGACAATTAGCTAGGGTTTGCTGAAAAAATCTAAAAACCTTGTTGGGTAAGACTTTTAGACCTTTTGTCAATCAAAAAGTACCAGGTATGGGAGTGATCGGGGGGAAAATTCAGGGACTTTTTCCCTGAAAATTAGGTAATTGACCCCCTCAAAATCGGTAAAACCCTACACCCTACACCCCACACCCCGCACCCTGTCCCCACCAACAAACTTGTTCGGCAAACCCTAATTACTAAATGATGTCTCGTACCTATCAAGCTACTGGAATCAATCTGCAAGGAATGGCCTTCGGAGAAGCCGATCGCCTCTTAACTATTTTGACCGCCGAATATGGTTTAATTAGAGCCATCGCTCCAGGTGCGCGCAAGTATAAATCTTCCCTGCGGGGTAGAAGTGAACTATTTGTGGTCAATAATCTGTTGATAGTCGCAGGAAAATCCCTAGATAAGGTCGTTCAAGCTGAAACTATCGAATCTTATCCCAAATTAAGTCAAAATCTCGCCAAACTAACCGTTAGTCAATACCTCTGTGAACTGGTTTTGGCGATCGCCCTGAGCGAACAACCCCAGAGGGAATTATACGAATTAATCTGCAGCCATCTGGCCAGAATTGAAGTCCTCGACGAGAATGAATACATACTTCCCTACCTTTGTCAAGCAATTTTTCATTTCTTAATAATTGCCGGCTTAGTGCCGCAAGTCCATAACTGCCTGTTGACGGGAAAAGCTTTAATTGGGAACAATTGCCTAGGATTTAGTTTCGAGGCAGGGGGAATAATAGATCTAGCTGCCCTAACAGAAACAATCAACCCGCCCAAAATCGATAGTAAACTGACGCGGCAAGAACTGCAATTACTGCAATGCCTAGGAAAAACAGATTTTCCCCCAGAAGAAAACCTTACCTCAGAACTAGCTTGGATTAACCTCGATCGTTTGCTGCGTCGCTATACTCAATATCATCTGGGAAAAACTTTTCGCTCCTCGGCATTAGTTGAGGGTTTATCTCCCTTAGAATTTTAAACAGATAGCAAAAATCATCATAATGCAACTGTTTGACTCAGAAACTGACGACGCTACGTCCAGCGCCTCCCCCACTCCTGTTTTTAATTCTTCCGATTCCTCACCGAGGCAATCCGACGCAGAAACCATGAACCGCTTGCCTAAACGTGCGCCCAAATCCAATCCTAGTCAGGGTTTTGCCCCAGTGCTAAAAAACCCGCGCTTTCTCATTCTCTGGGCGGGGGGAATTTTTTCCCAATTAGCGGATAAATTCTATTTAGTCCTGATGATCTCCCTAATTGCCACCCATTACCAAGAAGCCGATCAATCGATTAGCGGCTGGGTATCGGCGATAATGATTGCTAATACAATTCCGGCGGTGTTAGTGGGTTCGGTGGCGGGTGTATATGTTGATAGATGGTTAAAAAAACAAGTTTTAGTTATTTCTAACCTTTTACGCGGGGCTTTTGTCCTCGTCATTCCCCTATTATTGTGGTTAGTGCGCGAGCAAACTTTAGCGGTTCCCCTCGGTTGGTTGCCTGACGGTTTAAGAAATTGGCATTACCGGCTACAAGGAGAATTTAATTTACCCTTCGGTTTTTTCCTGTTGTTAGTCATTACTTTTCTTGTCTCCACCCTAACCCAATTTTTTGCCCCCGCCGAACAATCTACCCTGGCATTAGTGGTAAAACGTCGTCATCTTCTACCCGCTAATTCCCTCAGCACTTTAACCACCATGGCGGTATTAATTATCGGTTTTGCCATCGGTGAACCTCTATTAGCTTTTGCTGATAGCATTTTCGGCACGAGAGCCGGACAATTTGATATTGGCAAAGTGATGATTGTCGGTGCTTTTTATATAATTGCCGGTTTAATTCTAATTATCCTGCGAACTAACGAAAAATATATTATTCCTACCGCAGAACAGCCCCATGTTTGGGAAGATATCCGCGACGGCATTCGTTACCTCAACAAAAATCATAAAGTTCGTAACGCCCTAATTCAATTAGTCATCTTATTCTGTATTTTTGCTGCTCTATCAGTATTAGCCGTCAGTATGGCGGAAAAACTACCCGGGTTAAAAGCTTCTCAATTCGGCTTTTTATTAGCCTCCTGTGGTGCAGGAATGGCAGTTAGTGCGATTACTTTGGGTTATTGGGGCCAAAAATTCTCCCACACCCAATTAAGTCTCTGGGGTTCTCTGGGTATGGCGGCAGCTTTAATCGGTTTATCTTTAGCAACAAAGAGTTTAATTTTAGCCTTCGCTATGACCGCTTTATTAGGGATTTTTGCCGCTTTAGTCGGGGTTCCCATGCAAACTACCCTACAGGCAGATACACCCCCCGAAATGCGCGGTAAAGTCTTTGGTTTAGAAAACAATGCCGTTAATATTGCCCTCTCTTTACCATTAGCTGTTGCGGGTATCGCCGAAACTCAATTCGGACTCCGACCGGTACTATTAGCTTTAGCAGTTATGGCAGTCATCGGCGGTGGTTTTACTTGGTATGTTTCTGGCAATTTATCTAAAGATTAGCGGAACTTATCAGTTATCAGTTATCAGTTATCAGGAGTCAGTTATCAGGAGTCAGTTATCAGGAGTCAGGAGTCAGGAGTCAGGAGTCAGGAGTCAGGAGATTGCCTTTATTTATTCTCCTATCTCCCCCGCAAAGAAGCGGGCGTTGTCAGATCAGAATATGAAGAATGAATTGCGACACAACGAGAGCCTTACTGTTAAAGCGTTTTCAAGTCTGCTCTGATGCGCCATCATCTTCAAACTTGACAACGCCACTAAACGGTTGTACGAACAGGGTTATCAACGAGAGGATATTCTCAACCTCTTTAAAATAATAGAAAACGGGTTTCTTAAAGAAACCCGTTTTCTGGATAATCCTAAGAGTGAGCTAACCCGCTACACTTTTGTCAACTTTTATTGATTTAATGTCCACTTTTACCGTAAGTATTGTCAAGTAACCTTAAACTTGTTAGAATCAAAGAGTTATTATTTTCTAGTAGTCATTCACCGATGAGATTAGTTAAGATGATATTACATGACTAATAATGTTGATCATGATCGCTTATTTAAGGAGTTGATTTCCACCTTTTTTGTCGAATTTATTGAGTTGTTTTTTCCTGAAGTAATGAATTATTTAGACACAGACTCAATTACTTTTTTAGACAAAGAAGTATTTACCGATGTCACGGAAGGAGAAAGGCATAAAAGCGACTTAGTAGCACAAGTTAGGTTTCGCGGAAAAGAATCTTTCTTTCTGATTTATGTCGAGGCGCAGGAAAGTTCTCGAAAGTGGTTTAACCGGCGGATGTTTACTTATTTTGCTCGCTTTCATGAGAAATTTGTCTTACCGATTTATCCGATTGTAATTTTTTCTTACTCCCAGCCCAAAAAAGAAGCAATTAGTCAGTATGTAGTCGATTTTCCCGATTTTAAGGTGTTAGAATTTAACTCTGAGAGGGGGACAAGCGAGCTAGAAGGTAGATAGGGCAAGCGATATAGCTCTTTGTCCCTTGATGTAATCCTTCAACCGATAGGGCTCTCCCAGCTTTGGTGGGTAAAATGTATTCTAAGATACATTTCTCAAGAGCGAGGGGGTGGAACGAACCACAAAGACACAAAGGACACAAAGATCGATCGATCATATTGTCAATTAAACTTATCACACAAAACCTAGAAGAGCCCCGATAGCGGCTAATTTGCATTAGCTCTTCTATATTTTTTTGGGAACATTTGATGTAGCTGGAGCCAATGATAGAGATGTTGACCCACATAAAAACTGCTGTGTCTGCGTTGACCTTTATATCTTTTTTCAGGTCTTGTGACATATTTTTGGATTCCCATAT
>NZ_JAQMSY010000045.1:0-8851 GCF_028329095.1 Microcystis sp. CS-574 | reverse complement strand
GGCAGGAGGCAGGAGGCAGGAGGCAGGAGGCAGGAGGCAGGAGGCAGGAGGCAGGAGATAGGGTGGTGGGGTGTTGGGGTTTTAGGGTTTTAGGGTTTTAGGGTTTTAGGGTTTTAGGGTTTTAGTTGAAATTCCCCCACTTCCCCACTTCCCTACACCCCAGTCATCAGTAAGGTGTTGGGGTTTTAGGGTGTTGGGGTTTTAGTGAAGATTTTGCTTAATCCCTATCCCCTATTCCCTAATCCCTATTCCCTGTTCTTTAAATTGCCGCAGACAGATATAATCATCTCTATCTACCTAAGAATGATCCCTCGATCGAGACCCTGATTCTCAAAACCTAATCATTATTTAACCTGACTCTCAAAACTTATGCACCGAATTGCTCCCCAAGCGGGTGGTTGGACAGCAGATACCGAAGGGGTGATTATTATTGACCAAAATCCGGCCCCGATTGTTCTCCTCACCATGGCTGATACCGATATTCAAACTCTAGCGGCAGCTATCGACCATCTACCGGATAATTTTCCCGCAATTCGCGCCCTGAATTTATCCCAGTTACAGCAGCAATACAGTATCGATAACTATGGGGACAAGGTACTATCCCAAGCAAGAGTGATTATTCTTCGCTTATTGGGGGGACGGGGGAGTTGGTCCTACGGGTTGGAAGTAGTTAAGGAAATTGTCGAGGAAACCGGTGCGACTTTATTTGTCCTCCCGGGAGAGGATAAACCGGATTTAGAGTTGATGAGTCATTCCAATGCTTCCCTGACTACTGTTAACCAGTTATGGTGCTATTTCACGGAAGCAGGGATAGATAACTGGATTAATGCTGCTAAATTTATCGCGCATACCTGTCTCCATCTCGACTATCCTCCCTCTCCTCCTGGGGTTGTCCCTAGGTTGGGAATCTATTCCCAGACAACCCTATCCCAACCCCAAGCACGGACTTGGATACTTTTCTATCGTTCCCATTATCTCGCAGGTAACACCAAAGCTATCGATGCTTTAATCAGTGCTTTCACCCAAAGAAACATTGAAACTGTCCCTATCTTTCTCTCCTCTCTGCGGGAAATCGAAGTGCAAGAGGAACTATTAACCCTCTTTTCCCACCATCCCCCAGACCTAATTCTCGATACCACTAGCTTCTCTATCCAGCGACCGGAAGACAAACAAAATCATCACTTCTGGCAGTCCCTCAATAAACCCATCTTCCAAGTAATCCTCAGCAGCAGCAGTTTAGAAGCTTATCAACAGGGTTATCAAGGTCTTTCCCCCCGGGATGTGGCCATGAATATCGCTTTACCGGAAATGGATGGCAAAATTATCACCCGCGCTATTTCCTTTAAATCTGTCCTCACCCGACATCCCAAACTAGAAACGGAAATAGTTATCTATCAACCCCTCCCCCACCGGGTTGATTTTGTCGCTGATTTAACCGCAAACTATTGTCAACTCTCCTCCCTTCCCAACTCCCAGAAAAAAATTGCCCTCATTTTCCCCAACTATCCCAATAAGGATGGTCGTATCGCTAACGGAGTCGGTTTAGATACTCCCGCTAGTGGTTTGGAAATTCTTCGCGCACTACAAACCCAAGGTTATACCCTCACCGACCTACCCGACCATAGCGATGAATTAATGCGATTGCTGATTTCCGGTATCACTAATGACCTGGAGACAAGGGAATTAAAACCTATCTATCAATCTCTCTCCCTAGAAGCATATCTAGATTATTTCTCCTCCCTTCCCCCCGATAATCAAAGCGCTCTGCTTGACCGTTGGGGACATCCAGACAAGGATTTTCCTATCCCGGGCCTCCAGTTAGGTAATGTCTTTATCGGTATTCAACCTTCTCGCGGTTATGACCTTGACCCGACTCTTAATTATCATTCCCCCGACCTGGAACCTACCCACAGCTATCTCGCTTTTTACCATTGGTTACGACAGGAATTCCACGTCACTGCTGTGATTAATCTCGGTAAACACGGCAATTTAGAATGGCTACCGGGGAAAAGTCTCGCTCTTTCTCCCCATTGTTATCCCGAAATCGCTTTCTCGTCGCTGCCGAATTTTTATCCTTTTATTGTCAATGACCCCGGAGAAGGTTCCAACGCTAAAAGACGTTCCCAAGCTGTTATCATCGACCATCTCACTCCCCCAATGACGCGAGCGGAATTGTATGGGGATTGGGAAAAGTTAGAGTCCCTCATCGATGAATATTATCAAGCAGAATCTCTTGATCCTTCTCGTTTAGCTCTGATTCGCGAGCGGATTAACGATCTGGTGGCGAAAACTAATCTCGATCGAGAGCTAGGCACGACCAGCGCCTCCTTTGGTCAATTTCTCACCGTCGTGGATGGTTATCTCTGTGAACTCAAGGAAGCACAAATCCGCGACGGTTTACATATCTTCGGTCAATGTCCCCAGGGTCAGCAGTTAATTGATTTAATCCAATCGATTGCCCGTTCTCCCAGTCCTGACCGCCCCGGTTTAACCCGTTCCCTTGCCCTTGACCTCCATCTCGACTGCGACCCCCTGACGGAATATAACGATACCACTACTTATCTGGAAAGTCTCGCTCAGGATTTAATTAGCCAGAAAATTGAACCTGTAGGCGAAAATACGGCAAAAGAATTGGTTTGGCTAGAAAATCAGTTAATTCCTGCTTTAAAACAAACCCCCGATGAACTTACCTATCTCTTAAAAGGTCTCGCTGGCGAATACGTCCCCAGTGGTGCTTCTGGCGCTCCTACCCGCGGCCGTCCTGATGTTCTCCCCACCGGCAGAAATTTCTATTCCGTCGATACCCGCGCAATCCCCACAGAAACCGCGTGGGAAGTGGGAAGAAAGGCTGCAGAGGCACTAATTGAACGTTATACCCAAGAAAATGGCGAATATCCCCGCACTTTGGCGATTTCTATCTGGGGAACTTCGACGATGAGAAATAGTGGCGAAGATGTGGCCGAAGCCATGGCTTTACTGGGAATTCGTCCCCTTTGGGATGGTTTTTTCCGTCGGGTGGTCGGGTTTGAAATCCTTACCCCGTCTAGCTTAGGCCGTCCTCGCATTGATGTGACTGTTCGGGTATCGGGCTTTTTTAGGGACAGTTTCCCCACCATACTACATCTTCTTAATTCTGGCATAAATGCGGTAGCTTGTCAAGAGGAAGAGGAAAAAATTAATCCTTTAGCGGCGAAAGTGAAGACAGAGAGGGAGTTTTGGCTAAGTCAGGGCTTAGGAGAAAAGGAGGCGAAACTGAGAGCTACTGCCAGAATCTTTGGCTGCAAACCGGGTGCTTACGGGGCCGGTTTACAGGGGTTAATCGAGTCACAAAACTGGCAAAATGATCAAGACTTAGCTAATGCTTATATTAACTGGAGTTGTTATGCCTATGATAGTCAAGGAACTGCCCATTCTTTACCGGAAGTATTGAGAAATAGACTGCAAGAATTAGAGATAGTGCTGCACAATCAGGACAATCGAGAACACGATATTTTCGACTCCGATGACTACTATCAATTTCAAGGCGGCTTAACTGCCAGTGTCCGGGCATTAACCGGCAAAAATCCCGTCACCTATTTTGGTGATCATTCCCGTCCGGAAAATCCCCGCATCAGAACCCTAGAGGAAGAAATTCGCCGCGTTTACCGCTCGCGAGTGGTTAACCCCAAATGGATAGCGGGAGTGATGCGACACGGCTATAAAGGCGCTTTCGAGATGGCTGCAACCGTAGATTATATTTTTGCCTACTCTGCCACTACTCATCTGGTGGAGGATTTTATCTATCAGGGAGTAGCCGAAGCTTATTTATTTGACGAGAAGGTACAACAATTTATTCAGGAGAAAAACCCCTGGGCATTGCGAGATATGGCCGAAAGATTATTAGAGGCTCAACAACGGGGATTATGGACCCAGGTGGACCAGAAAACTTTAGATCAATTGAGGGCAATTGTCCATGAGGCCGAAGGAGCGATCGAATCGGGTCAGTAATTGATAACTGGTCTAGAATCAATCTATCAAGAAATTGCTCAAATTACTTTAGTAATGAGAAACGGGACTAAATAATGGCTGGAATTGAGGGATTGAGGATTAAAAATTATCGAGCGCTCAAGGATATAACCCTGGGCAAGTTATGGAATACTCAAAATCGAGATTCTCTGACACCGATGACGGCCGTTATCGGCAAAAATGGTGTGGGAAAAAGCACACTTTTTGATGCGTTCGGTTTTTTATCTGATTGTCTTAAAGGAGGAGTAGAAGAAGCTTGTGATGCGCGAGGTCGGGGCGGGTTTGAGCGTCTTCGTTCCCAGGGTCAGGAAGGAAGCATTGAATTTCAGATTTATTACAAAGAAGATTACAATTCCCGACCAATTACCTATGAATTAGCTATTGATCTAGATACGGATAATAGACCTTATGTAAAAAAAGAAAGACTCAGACAGAGAAGAAAAGGTCAAAAGACCGGATGGCCTTTTTCATTTTTAATCCTCGATGAAGGGAAAGGAATCGTCTGGAAAGGAGAAGAAGAAGGGAAACAAGTAGAAGAAGGTCAAGACCATTTTGATTTACTTAAGTTAATAGAAAAAATTCAACGAGAAGCTGATGAGGAAAGCAAGGAAACCGAGTTAGTGGAACTGAATGATAAGCGCAAACTAGGAATTGCTACGTTAGGTTCTCTCAAACAGCATCCGAGAATTTCCCTATTTCGGAGATTTATTGAGGGATGGTATCTCAGCTATTTTACTCCCGATGCGGCCAGAAGTTTGCCCCTAGCCGGACCCCAGAAACATTTGAATATCCATGGAGATAATCTCGGTAATGTGGTGCAGTTTATGGAAAGAGAGCATTCCAAGAAATTTCAGAATATACTTAATAGTATTTCTCGTAAGATACCGGGTATAGAAAAAATTAGCACCGAAAAAAGTCCCGATAATCGACTACTATTAAAATTTAATGATCGGGGATTCCAAGACCCATTTTATGTACAGCAAATGTCCGATGGTACTTTAAAAGTATTCGCCTATCTCTTACTGTTAGAAGACCCTTCTCCACCGCCATTTATCTGTATTGAAGAGCCAGAAAACGGCTTATACCATAAACTATTAGAAACCTTGGCTCAAGAATTTAGAAAACACGCCACAGGACAGAGAGGACGTTCTCAAATTTTTATCACCACTCATCAACCTTATTTTGTTGATGCTCTCCGGCCGGAAGAAGTTTGGATTCTGGAAAAAGGTGATGATGGTTTTTCTCGGATTAAACGGGCCAGTGACAATCCTTTAATTAAGAATCTCGTCTCAGAAGGATTGCCCCTTGGTAGTCTTTGGTATAGTGATTACTTAGATGAGAGATAAGGTCATGCACTTTGAAATTTTGGTCGAGGATTTGTCGGGAAAAAAAGCACTTGATATTCTAATTCCTAAGATTATTGACATGAATGCAGGTCATACATTTAGGGTTCATTCCTATAAAGGCAGTGGTCATATTCCCAGAGACTTACAGTCTGTTTCCGATCCTAGTAAACGGATTCTTCTTGAGCGACTACCTAAACTGATTCAAGGATATGATAAAACTTTTTCTAGTTACTCTGATAATTATGCTGCTGTACTGATTGTGGTTTGCGATCTGGATAATCGATGTTTTCGGAAATTTCGACAGGAATTAAGCAATTGTCTGGAAAAATCTGCTATCAAATCCCAAATTTACTTCTGTATTGCTATTGAAGAAGGAGAAGCTTGGTATTTAGGTGATATTAATGCCATAAAAATTGCTTATCCCCAGGCCAAAAGTGCTATCTTGGATTCCTATATTAATGATAGTATCTGTGGTACTTGGGAAAAACTGGCAGATGCTATATACAGAGGTGGAGCGAAACAATTATCTAAGTTAGGTGGAGCTTCTGTGGGTCAAGAGAAAACAGTCTGGGCAGAAAATATTTCTCCTCAGATGAATGTGGACATTAATCGATCGCCCAGCTTTGGCTATTTTCGAGATAAACTACGTCATCTCAGTCAGGAAGAATCAAGATAAGCAATATTTTTTCAGGCTAAACTTTTAGGCATTTAAAATAATCGTCGAGAGCGGGCAGTAGGGGATATTAAGTATCTGGGTAAAATTATTTACCCATAGCGATCCTTGTCTAGCAAGGCTTTCAGCCCTCTGTGGCTGGTAATTAATTTTGCCTGACTACTTAAAGACTGATTAACAGAGGAATGTAGCGAAATATACGGAGCGATCGAACCGATTTGTAATATATGTGGCCTATAAAATAGGATGATGCGAGCGTTGTCCACACTTGCATCGGGAGGGAACCGTGACGACTTTTCTGGCTTCGCTCAATTTACTGCCTTCTAGTTCTCCCGCTGCCAATTTTCGCACTGGAGAATGGACTTTTCCCACACTCTACTCCACTCTGGCTCCCGCTGCCCTAGCAGATTTGGTTTTTTCTCGTTACGAGATTGATATGCCGAAAAATTGTCAATTTTGGCATCGGGGTTTAAGTGATGTGTATCTCCTCGAAACCCTGACAACTCCCTACATTTTGCGCGTATCTCACTGCCATTGGCGCAGCAAAATGGAAATAGACTTCGAGCTAGAATTATTAGATTATCTCGATCGCTCTCAGGTTCCCGTCGCCGCACCAATTCGCAGCAAAAACGGTGATTTATGCTTAGAAATTAATGCCCCGGAAGGGAAACGTTACGCCGTCCTTTTTCCCTATGCTCCTGGGGGAATTGCTATTGGGGATATAGATATAGAACAAGCCTATCATTTAGGGGCGATCGTGGCTAATTTACATCGGGTGACGGCAGATTTTCAACCCCTAGCCTATCGTCATCCCCTCAACCTCAAATATCTTCTCGAGGATTCCCTGCAAATTATCGCACCTTTTCTGCACCAACGACCGAGCGACCTAGACTGTGTTTTAGAAACCATTGGGGAAATAGAGGAAGAAACCGCCAAATTACCGACAGAATCTCCCTATTGGAGCATTTGTTGGGGCGATCCTCATAGTGGTAATGTACATATCACCCCTGATAATCAGATGACCCTATTTGATTTCGATCAGTGCGGTTATGGTTGGCGAGTTTTTGATATAGCTAAATTTTTGCAAGTTTCCCTACAATCCGGCTTAAATCGCCAGATTCGCCACAGTTTTATCCAAGGTTACGAGCAAACAGTGCCTTTAACCGATGGTGAATTATCTTGTCTTCAGTATCTCACCCAAGCGGCCTATATTTGGTCTTGGTCAATTAGCTTAAATAACCTGCGTTTAACCGATTATAGTCGTCTCTGTGCTAATTATTTTAGTAGCCGTTTAGCTATTCTCAAACGTTTAAGAACCCAAGAATGGGAATTATTCTAAGCAGCCTTAATCCTGTTGGTGACAGCAGTCCCTAACTAACCAAGATCAACTTTCTGGCTGGTCAATGGCCAAACGAGGTATCGATCCCTGTATGCTGGTAAGTATAGATAATCACTGGGTAAAGACTTTCTTCTCCATCTGCCAAAAGTGAAGCAAGCTTTACCGCTCTTGAATAGTCTCTCACAGCCTTACAGACAGATGGTATTATGTCCAGAAGAAAGAAGAAGTTTCCCTGTGGTCACAAGGGTTATGGCCAAGTCTGCCATCATTGCGCTCAACTAGATGCCGCTTGGGAAGAAAGAAAACGTCAAAAAAATGCTTGGGAAGCCACTTTTTCCCAGGATCCGATCGATCTGCGGGAATTACCGAAAAATGTCGTACTTAAAGCTAGGGAAATCCTGCAAGGATTGCAAAATCACCGCAATTATCGAGATTTCCACGGTAAACGATTGCGACACGATCGCTTTATTATCAGTATCCCCGTTACCCGCAATTATCGCCTCATCTGTCGCGACCACGGCAATCTTCTCGTCCCAGAGGCGGTGATCTCTCACGAGGACTATAATGTCTGTAAACCGGGTAGGTGAAGCTAATCTTTAGTTCACCTCGGAAGATTTATCCCTGTTTATATCTCCCCAATCCGGCAACCAATTTTCATCGAGAATCTCCTCTAGATTAGCTAACAATTCCCCGGGGAAAATACTGGCATCTAATTCGGTTTCGTCAATAAGCAGATTGCGAGCATCGAGATAACATTTTGCTAAAATTTCCCTTAAATAGGACTTTAAACTGGGACTATCTTCTAAAAGATCAGCAATTTGTAGGCGAAAATTCCTGATTTCTTTTTTCCATCCCGCTTGGTTGTAATCTCGTTGGGATTGCCAGTAGGTTAACTTCAGTAAATGTTCTAGAAGTCGAGTTAAGAGACTCTTAAGCGCTCGTCGATTATTTTTTCCCAAATCTGCCAACTCCTCTAATAAATTCGGCCAATCTACCGCTTGAAAATCGCCTTGACGCAATTGGTTGATAGTGTTTTCTAACCAAAGTTGATAATCGCTATCGTAAAGATTTGGGATGGTAATATTCATGATTTTTTACTCCTTAATTGCACTTTTAAGAATCCTTGCTGATAGCTTCCCAATCCGGCAGCCAATTTTGATCGAGAATCTCCTCTAGATTAGCTAACAATTCCCCAGGGAAAATACTGGCATCTAATTGGGTTATATCAATAATTATCTCCCGAGCATCGCTGTAACATTCCTCAAGTATCTCGCATAAATAGGGTTTGAGACTGGGACTATCTCTCAGTAATTTCTTGATTTGTTTCCGAAAGGTTCTAATTTCCCCTTTCCATCCTGCTTGATGATAATCTCGTTGGGATTGCCAGTAAGTTAACTTCAGTAAATGTTCTAAAAGTCGAGTTAATAAACTTTCTAATGCTCGTCGTTCACTTTTCCCCAAATCTGCCAACTCCTCTAATAAATTCTG
>NZ_JAQMSY010000044.1:0-6208 GCF_028329095.1 Microcystis sp. CS-574 | reverse complement strand
TTTTGGATTTGGTGGGTAAAATGTATTCTAAGATACAGTCCTGCTGGCGAGCGAGTGGAAGGAACCACAAAGACACAAAGGACACAAAGATTGATCGATCCTGTGTAAGTTAAACTTATCACACAGAACCTAGAAGAGCCACCCGCTTTCTTATCAACTCAGAAACCCGTTTTCTGAGAATATAATGTGCTTAAATTAGATAATTTCTAAGCCATGAGAACGAAACCAGATAAAGATTTACTCCAAGGGACTAAAATCGGCAACAATGCGCGGTTAGAGGCTTCCATAACAGCAGAGCAAAAGCAACTGATGGAGATGGCTGCCTTTTTACGGGGACAGAACTTGACTGAATTTATGGTGTCAGTTTTGGCTGAGGCAGCTATGCAAACGATCAAAGATAGCCAATTGGTAGAATTAACCGAACGCGATCAATTCACTTTTGTCGAGGCCCTGTTAAATCCCCCCGCTCCCTCCGAGCAAGCTCAAGCAGACGCTCAATGGTATAAGCAAATGATGAATAAATAGTTGCTAGATTTGTGTTAAGAAATCAATAGAGTCACAGAAAAACTTTTCCAAGAGATTCAACCTGACAAAAGAAAAACCTTTACTTGTGACAAGGTTAAAGAATTTTGTGGACATCAAGAGTTGAGTGAGAAACTAGGAGCAGATTTTTATTTTGCTACTCCTTATCATTCGTGGGAGAGGGGATTAAACGAGCATACCAATGGACTGTTAAGACAATTTTTCCCCAAGAGGACAAATTTTAAAATCGTTAAGCCAGAGGAGGTGGAAAGGGGAGCATCTCACCTTTGTAACCCCTAAATCAGGTTTTATGTCAAGCTATTTTAAAAGCCTTGCCAGAAACCAGTTTTAGGGACAAGTATAATTACTCACTTGTATAAATGAGATGCTCCCGGTGGAAAGGTGGAAAGAGCCGTAAACTTAATTAACAATCGTCCTCGAAAATGTCTTGACTATCAGACACCCAATGAGGTATTCTATCAAGCTAGATCAGATAGTGATGCAATTCAGACTTGCATCGGCTGTTCTTGGTCTCAATCTTAATACATCACAGGAGAACTTATGTCTATCGAAGCCGTCAGACAGTTTAATGAAATTGCTAAGAGTGATCTAGAAATTCAAGGTAGTCTAGAACTAACAACAGATGTCCAAAGTTTAATGGATCTTACTGTCATACTGGCTTCTGAGAGAGGCTTCAGCTTTACCTCTGAAGATCTGGCAGAATACTACTCCGAAGAAAGTAGAAGACTTCCTGATATATCTCTCAGAAATGTGATGCTTTTAACTAAACAATATGCGTTCGAAAGCGACCCAGAAGTTTGTGATCGATTGCCTTTCTTAGCTCGTGAAATCTGCCGAAAACTCAATTCTTAAAGAAAGCGGGTTTCTTAGAAAACGGGTTTCTTTAAGAAACCCGTTTTCTAATCTCTTAAACGGCTAAACTGAGAATAGCTGCCTGTCTTGACTCCCATTTCTCAGATTGTAAAATAATGCAAATTTATCTTGACTATAGTGCCACTACCCCCACTCATCCCCAAGTAATCGAGCGGGTTGCCACTATTCTCCGGCATCATTGGGGCAATCCCTCCAGTTTACACACTTGGGGACAGGATACGGCAACAGTCATCGAAATGGCTAGAGAACAGGTAGCAGGGTTAATTAATGCCAATCCAGACCAGATTATCTTCACTTCTGGCGGCACGGAAGCCGATAATTTAGCGATTATCGGGGTTGCTCAACAGTATAACCGCCCCCGTCATATAATTATTTCTAGTGTGGAACATTCGGCGATCGCTGAACCCTGTAAACAATTAGAGCAGCAAGGTTGGCAAATTACTCGTCTTCCCGTCAATCGTCAAGGTAGGGTTAATCCTTTAGACCTAAAAGCCGCAATTCAAAGCGATACGGTCTTAATTTCCATTATTTACGGACAAAGTGAGGTGGGAACCCTACAACCGATTGAAGAATTGGGCCGCATTGCCAGAGAAAGGGGAGTTCTTTTTCACACCGATGCGGTGCAGGTGGCGGCAAGATGCGATATTGATGTGCGGAAACTGCCCGTAGATTTATTATCTCTTTCCAGCCATAAAATTTATGGAATGCAAGGATCGGGGGCTTTATACATCAGAGCCGGTGTTGATATTCTACCATTACTGCGGGGCGGTGGTCAGGAAAAAGGTCTGCGATCGGGAACCCAAGCCGTACCAGCGATCGCAGCTTTCGGTTTAGCGGCTGAATTAGCCCAAAAAGACTTAATTAGCGAAAAAATGCGTTTAATGGGTCTGCGAGATCGATTATTTGACCTCTTAGCCGATTATCCTTATCTGCTGCCCACGGGGGATCGATTCTATCGTTTACCCCACCACGTCAGCTTTATTGTCCGTCCCGACGATGACAGTCACATCACGGGAAAACAGCTAGTTCGTCAGCTTAATTTAGCAGGAATCGGCATTAGTTCTGGATCCGCCTGTCATAGTGGCAAACTTTCCCCCAGTCCAATTTTAAAAGCTATGGGCTACAGCGATCGAGAGGCATTGGCGGGAATTCGTTTAACCCTGGGAAGGGACACCAGCGCCGCCGATATCGATTGGACGGCTCTAGTATTAAAACAAGTGATCGATCGCTGTTTATCTGCTTTAATTGTGAGCAAGAGTTAGTTTATGACTCAAATTGTCCTTCAATCAAGATAATTTCGCCAAAATCGGGAATCCATGCCACCCAACGGCCCTGATCCTGTTCACAGAGTAGTAGCGCTTCATCAAAGCTGTATGGAGAGGGGAGCATTCTGAGTTGTACCCATGTGTTTGCTTGGGGACAAGTAACAACGGCAGTAGTGCGGTATTGTAGTAAAGACATACACAGATCACCCTGATAATTCTGTATCTAAATTTACAAACAAACCGATGACTGTGGGTAACTTTGTTTTAAATCTTTACATCTCCAGAAAATTATCGGCTGCATCTCCTAATTTGTGACTTTACCTCACCTATAGGTCAGCAGCAGAAGTTATTCCAAGAGGGCGAATGCAATTCGCCCCTACAATAATATTATTGCGCCCAAAATTTCCTCTAGATATTTCGACCAAATTGAGCCGATTACGCCAATGACCGGCACTTTTTTGATTTCAAAAAAGCCTCAAGATATTATCCGACAAGGTTTTTAGATTTATTCGGCCAATCCTAGTTATGATCTTTAATGGTAAATGATAGTTAATAACTGGTAATGGTAAGTTCTTTCCCTCGCAGCTATAAAATCGCCGTCATCGGTGACATTCACGACCAATGGGAAATAGAAGATAATTTAGCTCTAGAAGCTTTACAAGTGGATTTAGCCCTATTTGTGGGGGATTTTGGCAATGAATCCCTAGAAATTGTCGGTCGGATTGCCAGTTTGTCCTTACCAAAAGCCGTTATTCTCGGTAATCATGACGCTTGGTATAGCGCCACCCCCTGGGGACGAAAACAATGTCCCTACGATCGCAACAAGGAAGATCGTGTCACCGCCCAGTTAGAATTATTAGGGGTTGCTCATGTGGGTTACTCAAAACTAGACCTACCCAGTTTAGAGCTTTCGATTGTTGGGGGTCGTCCCTTTACTTGGGGGGGTTCCGAGTGGAAAAATGGGGAATTTTTTCAAGAACGCTATAATATCAGCAGTTTTGCCGAATCTACTGCCAAAATTATCGCTAATATTCAAGATACTGCCTATAATAACCTGATTTTTTTAGGTCACAATGGTCCAGCCGGACTGGGAAAGGAAGCGGAAGCTATCTGTGGTCGCGATTGGCAACCTTTGGGAGGGGACCACGGGGATCCGGATTTAGCAGCGGCCATCGCACAAGCACAGCTATTAGGAAAACAGGTTCCTCTCGTCAGTTTCGGTCATATGCACCACCGTCTCCGTCATACTACTTCCCGTTTACGCAATCCCGTGGTCACTTCCGAGATGGGAACTGTTTATCTGAATGCTGCCAGTGTCCCTCGCATTCTCCACTCTGATACGGGTAAATCTCGCAATTTTTCCCTAGTCACTCTTGAAGAAGGTTTAGTCACAGAAGCATCTTTAATCTGGTTGAACGATAATTTCGAGATTATCAGTAATAGAAAACTTTATCACTCCGGGGCATCAATTGATCGCCCATCTCCTCAATCTTGTTATTCCCTATAGATAGTTAAGTTTTTGAGCGATTAGAGGTAAAGCAAGAGCGATAGCAACACTAACAACCATACCGATAAAAGCTTTCAAGGCATCCCCTAAAACCAATTTACCCGTGGCGGCTAAATTAGGGTTTTCTCTGGTTAAAGTCAGAGAAATTTCTCGACCTCCTAATAAACCTAAAAATACCCAAGTGGTACTCATGGGAATATGATTATAGCCAACGAAAAACAGTAAAATTAGACCATAAATCAAGTTAATAATTGTTGCAGAACGCGGATCATGGGCGTTAGTTTTGCTAGTAACAATTTTCTCGATTTGACCACCATGATTAATAAAAATGATGGTTTGCAGGAGTAGCATAACTGTTAGAGATAAAACTAACCATGTTGCCGCTAACTTTCTGGGAAGATAGGCGAAAATATTAGCAAAATCTTGCATTAACCATTGACTCCAGAGAAACCCAGTAGATAACCACTGTAAAACTACCCAGATTTTTTGAGGTTCTTTATTAACTGTTTCTAGGAAAAAGTTTTCTAATTGATAAATAATTCGATAGATTACTAACCCCACTATAACAGCAATAGCATAACCCCAAGCGGATTTAATTAACATTTCATCTAGAGATTGGGGAGCAAAAACTGTTAAAACCAAAAAGGTTGTACTCACGGGTATTCCCCAAGTGGTGAGAATTAAAATTGCTAGGGGAGGAACGATATAAATCCAAGTAAAATTTTCTGGGAAGGGAATCATTTCTAGTCGATTATAGGCCACATCTCCCTGATTAATATACCAACCAGCGATAAAAATCGAGGCTAAGATTATACTGGAATACAGCCATAAAATCCACCAGGGACGTTCTTCATTGGCACTTAAAAAAGTCCCTAAAGTCTGTAGGGAATCGTTGGCAACGATTGCATAAGCTGATAGAATAAAGCCAGCAATCATAAAAAAATTACTCATAGACAGTGGGAATTATAAATTATGAATTAAGTAGGTAGCTGTTAAAAGTTGTTAGACACCCCCCTTATCAAGGGGGGATTAAGGGGGGATCAGAGGCAAAATCTATCTTCAATTTAATTATAACTACTTACTTATCAATTATGAATTGGGGAGAATAAATAAAAATAATCTCCTGACAACTGGCTCCCTATTAATATAACCGCTATAACTCCTTAATTTTGCTTTAAAAAATCCCTCGCTAAATAGAAAGCAGCCAAACTACCAGAGACAGTAATTTCCTGGGGATTAATTTCCTGTAAAGGTCGAAGAATAACTTCAATTTCCTCGGTAACATCTAACTTTTGTTGACCGGTGGGGATAGCATTAAGAGCCAAAAAAATATGAATTCTGTTAGTATCTTTAACGGGATTATCATACAAAACACCTAGAGGTATTAGAGAATCACTTTGATAACCAGTTTCCTCCTCGAATTCCCGACGCGCTGCCGCAGTAATATTATCTTCACCCGCATCTACTGCTCCGGCGGGAAATTCTAATAAAATTTCCTTAACTCCGTGACGATATTGACGGACAAAAACTAATTGATTATCCCCGGTAACTGGAACAACTAACACAATTTCAGGACGAATATTAACAAAATAATCGTCGATAACTTGTCCAGAGGACAACTTCACCACGTCTTGACGGACTTGACACCAACGATTATGAAAAACTAGCTCAGATTTAATAATTTGCCATTTTTTTAAATTAGTCATCGACAATCCCGTTATAATTGCAGTGAAATTACTAAACTTTTTTCGCAGATAATTATAAGTAAGTAGGTAGGCGTTAAAAATTATCAGATGCCCCCCTTATTAAGGGGGATCCCCCCGCCTATCGGCACCCCCCTTATCAAGGGGGGCAGGGGGGATCGGCACCCCCCTTATCAAGGGGGATCCCCCCGCCTTCGGCTTCCCCCCTTATCAAGGGGGGCTAGGGGGGATCGAACCTAAAATCTATTTTTAATTTAATTATAACCAGCTACTTAACCAGATTTAGTATGAATAGAAGCAAACCGGTTATCTAAGAG
>NZ_JAQMSY010000043.1:0-4637 GCF_028329095.1 Microcystis sp. CS-574 | reverse complement strand
GGTGTGGGGTGTGGGGTGTGGGGTGTAGGGTGTGGGGTTGTACCAATTTTCAGGGAGTCAATTACCTAATTTTCGGGGAAAAAGTACCTGACTCCAATCGCTGGCACTTGTTGATTTCAAAAAAGCCTAAAGATATTATCCAAGAAGGTTTTTAGATTTATTCAGCAAACCCTAAGTAACCCCTTCTAACTTTTCATCGGTCAATTGATATAATTCCTGTAATTTCTCTAATTTGTCGGGGTCTGCTTGCCAAAAACCGCGACCCTGTGCTTCTAACATTCTACCGACAATATTACGGAAAGCTTCGGGATTAGCTTGACGCAATTTTTCCGCCATTTCTGCATCAAAAGCGTAGGTATCGGCTGCCTGATCATACACCCAATCGTCACTAAAATTAGCCGTACCGCCCCAACCAATTAAAGCGGTCATTCTTTGGGAGATTTCGTAGGCCCCACCAGAACCTTGATTAACCATGGCATTGGCCCATTTAGGATTGAGTAATTTACTGCGGTATTCTAAGCGCAAAACCTCCTCTAATTTGCGGGGAGTTGTATCATTGGAAAAACTCTCAACAAAACTCGTCATCACCCGTTTACCGCTTTGTTTTTCTGCGGCTAATTTTAATCCTCCCGTGTTGCCGTAGTATTCCTGAATATCGGTTAAACCGTATTCTACCGAGTCAATTTCTTGGATAATACTTTCACTGGTTTTTAATAACTGTTGTAGCACTTCTGGCCGCGCTTGTCCCTTATCTTGACGACCATAACTAAAAACATTACGCTTTTCCCAAGTTTTCGCTAATTCGTTGTCATTGTCCCAATTTCCCTCCACTACTTGGTCATTAACTAAAGAGCCAAAATCCCCAGCAGGATTGGAAAATAAACGAGCGCTGGCATTGTCAATTCCTTGACTTTTTAAGGTTAAATAGTGCTTACGGATATAATTATCATTTTCCGATTCTTCTATCTCGGCTGCCCGCTGCATTAAATCATCCAATAACTCGATAATATTGATAAAAGTATCGCGAAAAATTCCCGATAAATTAGCCAGAATATCGATGCGCGGGTGTCCAATTTCCCCTAAAGGTTTTAATTCATACCTGACAATTCTTCCTGTTCCCTCTTTCACCGGTTCCGCACCGACTAATTCTAAGAGAATACCCAGGGATTCACCCTTAGTTTTAATCACATCTAATCCCCAGAGTAAAACTGCTACAGTTTCGGGATATTTTCCTTTTTCGGTTAAGTTTTGTTGTAGCAGTTTTTTGGCGATTTCTCGTCCGCGAGTGTAGGCTGCGGGGGAAGGCATCCGGTAGGGATCCAAAGCGTGTATATTGCGTCCTGTGGGTAAAACTCCCGCACCATCCCGGAGTAAATCACCCCCCGGTGCCGGTGGTACATATTCCCCATTTAATCCCCGCAAAAGATTAGTTAATTCTTCGCTATTTTGTCCTAATAAATTTTTAATAGCAATGCCTTCTTTAAGCTTTTCATTGGTTGCTTCATCAGCGATAATTTGCTGAAATTCTCGCTCAGATAAATCGGTGAAATAAGCATCAAGATAACCTTTTAATTCTTCCTGATTAGGAGCAGTTCCTAGGGTGTGTAAACCCGAAGAAAATAGTCTTTGTTCGACGATTTGTAGGTAATTATACACCTTGACAAAATAATCGGTTAGTGCATAGCGGCTAAATAATTTGGCATTTTCTAAAGTGAATTCTATTCCCTGTTTTTCTGCTTCCAGAAAAGGACAATCTTTAGAGATACCTGTATCAATAATCTTTTGGAGGATACTATCTCTTAAAGCGTAATTTTTCTCAGGATTTTCTCGAAACTCTGCAATCAAATCTCGTAAAATCATCAATTCTTTATATAATCCCGCTCGTCCGTAGGGAGGCACATTATGGGAAATTAACACCCCATAACCGCGACGTTTAGCTAGGATAGATTCCGAGGGATTATTAGCGGCATAAATATATAAATTCGGTAAATCTCCTAATAAAATATCTGACCAAGAATAACCAGTATTTCCTAGGGGTGAACCGGGCAGCCATTCGACAGTTCCGTGCATACCAAAATGAACGAGCGCATCGGTCTTAAAATCTTTTTGTAACCACTGATAAAAGGCTGCATACTGAGGGTGAGGAGTTAAATCTTTTTCAAACATTAACCGCATCGGATCCCCAGCAATTCCTAAAGGTGGTTGCACTCCAATCCAGATATTACCTAACTCAATTCCCCCTAAATGATACTGGTCGCCAATAGTTTTTATCCCCGCATCTTTAAGGGATTTCCACTGTTTTTCAATGCGAGAAGTTAATAGATAACCTAGCCAATTTTCTAAAGTTTCTATCGATAAACGATTTTGTTTAGAGAGATTTTCATCATCGGCAAATTTAACTTTTTGAATAATTTCTTCCCCGTCTTCGGGAATCGTTCCCAGATTATAACCCTGCGCTTCTAAAGCTTGTAAAAACTTAACTAAACTCCGGGGAACATTTAATAAAGCTGCCGTACCAACTGCCCCATAACCCGGCGGAAATCCATAGAGAATGATGGCTATTTTGCGTTCTTGCGGAGGGGTTTTATGTAACTTAATCCAACTATGCAAACGTCCAGTTAAACGCTGTAATCTTTCGGGGATTAAATAGATAGTTTCCCCCACTAATCCCCCCAGAGGAATTGTATCAATTGCCCCATCTAATTCCGGTAAAGCGTATAGAACCACACTCTGTAAACCACCGATTCCCTGTCTTGTCCAAGAATAAATATCTTGAATCAATAAAGGGGCAGCGATAAGATAAGGAATATTTTTAGCAGACAGAATTCGTTTAGCCACTTCTACCTGTCTTCCTGCTTCCATAGAACCCGCAGGACCTCCCACCAAAGGAAAGCCAATCGTCGAGACAATTGCATCTACTGTCACCGCATCTTCACTTAAAGAAGGAGTTTCAATGATTCCTTTTTTTCTTTGCTGAATTTCGTAGTCTGTGGTTAACCAATCCCGAACAATTGTATGGCCTTCCACTCCGTTAATAAACACGGGTAGGGGAATTAAATTAGCCGTTTCAAAATGACGGATTAATTGATTAATATAGGGTAGTTTACTGATAACGTGCTTCCGATAAAGCAGCAGTGCCACCACTGGTTTATCAAGAGATTTATTTTTTTTATACCAAGTTAAATATTCTTGGGGAGTGAGAAAATAACTCTGATAATCGGGGTGTAATAGTCCCTTATTGGGAGTTTCGATGACTTCGGGTATTTCCTGTACTTTTAATCCTAGATATTTTTGGGCAATTACCCAACACATAGCGGCAACATTTTCGGTTCCTCCCGCATTCCAATAACCGTAGATAATTAACCAATTACGCAAATCTTGAACTTTTTTAGCGGGAATAAATTTCAGCAGTTTCGGTCCAGTTTTGAGGAAACTGAGATAACCGGCTAACTTATCTTCTTCCTTGCCACTGGAAAATTTACTCAAGATAAATTGAATTGGTTTTGGCATTCCTTTTGGTTTATCCCCGATAGCAAATTCTCCCAAACGGGTTAAACTCATTAACTCTAAAGCAGACTCAAAAACTAAGCGAATCGGAATCTCTGCCGCTCGTTGCCGCAGCCAAGTAACTTGATCGTAATCGAAGATCAAACTAGCAAAAAAAACGTCAGCAGTGGCTAAAGCTTGCTCGACTATTTCCGGTTCGCTAGTCAAGGATTTATCGCTGAATACTTTTACTTCTAAATCGGGACATTTAGAACTAGCCAACAGGCCCGATTGCCGATATAAATTCCTGTTAAAGGTTTCAAAGCCAACAATTAAAACAATACTTTTCATAAGAATTTATTTTCTGATAAATCAGGGTGCGTTATTTTGCCTTAACACACCCCCTGAAATGATCATAACAACAAATTAATAATAACTGCCAGATTTGCGATGATGGATGGCGATTAAACCTTGGTGTAAAACCTTGCCTTTTTCTGCGATCGCATAAAGCAGCCAATGATCACCGCACTCCATTCGTTGTTCTACCCGACATTCCAGATAAGCGAGCGCTTCGGCCAGAATCGGCCCACCGTTCTCAGCTTTAGTGGTTTCGATATTAGCAAAACGATCTTCTCCGGGAGTAAAAGGTTTAAGAAAATGCTTCATTAAAGCCAAATGTTGACCTTCTTGGAGGATATTAAGGACAAAATGGATATAAAGTGGGTAGAGTCGATGGGAGGTATTATCCTCCGCACCTCTCTCTTAGAGCGGAGCGTGCAACTTTCACCGCACTCGGCTCCCGATAATCTTAGCTTTCACTTTTGCACCTGTGGATGTAATCGTGGCATGATTCGTGTACTGCCAAAAGATTATTGGCTCGACCATTAGCGTGATTTCTATCGATGTGGTGCAGATGTATTCTTTCCTCATCAATAAATTTCAAGCCACAATATCCACAGGTATGGTTCTGTCGGATTAAAGTCCTAGAAGTTGCTCCATCGTAAAGTTTGGACTGTCTCTTAGACCAGTAAACTAAGTCACCGTTAAAAGGCGAATAATCTCCTCTAACGTTGATGTGCTTGTTTTCTGAATATGGCACAGGTGGAAACGCTTTTTTGACTAAATTTGCAGCCATCTGGCGGTTTACCTTT
>NZ_JAQMSY010000042.1:0-4512 GCF_028329095.1 Microcystis sp. CS-574 | reverse complement strand
GTGTAGGGTGTAGGGTGTGGGGTGTGGGGTGTGGGGTGTAGGGTGTGGGGTGTGGGGAGAATAAATAAAATAATCTCCTGACTCCTGACTTCTGACTCCTGACTCCTGACTCGGAGACTCCTAACCCAATGGTAGATGTTGGATTTTTGCAGAAGTTCTATTTTTCGACAAAGATAAGCAAAAATTATTTATTGACTGCAATAACTTGAGAATATTTAAATTAATATTTTGCAATATTTACAAATTCTTAAGAATTAATTGAGAAAGATTTTTATTTAACAACGATGTTCCAATGGTTACAGCGATTTGATATAATTTCATAATCGGGTATTCTATACTTTTTTGGGCAGCAAAGGTTGAAACCCTTGCCACACCTAGAAGATAATCCCAATTAAGACAGGTAAATGAGTCAATTTCACCCACAACGATGATCTTTTTTTTGTGTAGTTTTATTGCAAAAAAAAAGTTTTTTTGACAAAAAGCACAAAGTATGATAGACCACCAATGGATTTCTAGCCGCAAACAGTAGCTGCTATATTAACTGGTTAAACCGTGTTTTAGGGCAAAACGTACCAATTCCGTGCGACTATTAGTACCAGTCTTGCTAAATAAGCGACTGACGTATTTTTCTACGTTCCTAACGCTGGTTTCTAGACGACTGGCAATTTCTTTATTCATCAATCCCTCCGCTACTAAATCTAAAACACTTTGTTCCCGGGGGGTCAGATCAACTTTAATCGGGGGGGGAGTGGTAGTAAAAGTGTTCTGTTGTCCCACCTGCTGTTTTAATTCCCGGATATCTCGGGCAATTTCTTCTAATCTAGCGTTTTCGCTGGTGGCTTGCAGGGATTGACGACGGCGCTCGATTAAAGACTTGATTAATGCTTCTAATTCTTCGGGATCGAAAGGCTTGGATAAATAAGCATCACAACCAGCATTATAACCCTGAATGCGATCGCTTGTCATCCCCCTTGCAGTGAGAAAAACCACGGGAATTGTCTGAAAACGAGCATCTTCGCGCAATTTCTTCAGAAACTGATAGCCATCCACCTGCGGCATCATAATATCGGAGATAACTAATTCCGGAATTTCTTGATTGAGTAAATCCCAGGCTTCGTTAGCATTACTAGCAGTTCTTACCTCGAATTCATCCCCGTACTGTAGATATGCTTGCACAGATTCACGAACCCCCGGTTCGTCATCCACTAACAAAACTTTCGCAGGTGTGTCCATCAATTTCTCGCAGCGATCGAATATTGTCCGAATCCTATCTTATCAGCTAAGGAGATAGGAGTCAGTAGTCAGGAGATAGGAGTCAGGAGATAGGAGTCAGGAGATTGCTTTTATTTATTCTCCCCTCTCCACACCCTACCCCCCACACCCCACCCCCTACACCCTACACCCCACTTTCCAGATCATCCTCAAGATAGTGACGGTGAGTTAAACTAGCAGATAGAACCAAAAAGTTACAAAAATCACACAATAATTTTACAATCCTTTCACCATTCTTAACAAATCCCGTGACTATTCTCTGCTGGCTCGATCGCATTAGTGCTTCCGATCGCCCCCTGGTGGGGGAAAAAGCTTTTATTGCCAGTGAATTACACCAGCGAGGATACCCAATTATCGGGGGATTTGCCATTTTTAACCGCATTTTTGCGGAATTTTTGGAAACCATCGATAATGCTGACTCGTTTCTGACTGATTTTCCCCAGTCTTCCCTCTATTTAGACGTAGATAACCCAAAAGCTCTGCAATTAGTCGCCAAAGAAAGTCGGCGGGCCATTTTACAAGCGCAAATTCCTCCTCTCTGGTTAGAAGAACTAACGGCGGCCGTGGCACAATTATCCATGGATAGCCTAGTATGGCGCTTTTCCTTACCTGCTCATCTGGCTCGGCGAACTCTCGGTTTATTTTCCGCCCCCATCAGTGGAATTAAAGCAGATAATCTAGAAAATGCCCTAAAACAAGCCTGGGCGGAGTTATTCACCGCCAGAAGTCTATTTTATTGGCGAAAAGTGGGAATTGGTTTAGAAAAAATTCAATTATCTTTACTGGTACAACCATTATTACCAGCCAATTGTGCGGGAAATGTGCTCATTAATGAGGATAACTGGCAAATTCAGGCGGTTTGGGGATTAGGACACAGTTTAGCTAATGGAGAAGTGGCACCGGATACCTATATTATCGATCGCTCCGGTCAATTACGCAGTCGGCAATTAGGCAATAAATCCAGGGCTTATTATCTCAATAGTGACAGTAATCTGCTTGCACCACAATTATTAGCACCCAGTTTACAGGAAAGCTACTGTTTAGATAATTTCGCCATCGATCGCCTTTGTCAACTGGTTCAATCTCTACTAGCGGAAAAACCCAGCTTAACCAGCATAGAATGGCTGATGATGCTAGATGGTCAAATTTATATTCTCAACTGTCACAGTCAGGAAATCACCGCTACTACCTCCAATTATCCCTTAAGAGGATTAGGGGCATCCCCAGGGTTGGCATCGGGAGTGGCAAAAGTGATCAGCAATTTCGACTCCCCAGAGGCAAATTTTCAGGATTGCATTCTGGTTACTACTAATTTACCTCCGAAAAAACTGCCCCATTTACGCCAAATTCGAGCAATGATCACGGAACAGGGGGGATTAACTAGCCATGGAGCCATCTTAGCCCGGGAATTAGCCATTCCTGCCATTGTCGGGGTAAAAAATGCCACAGAAATTATCCGCTCAGGCGAGATAATTTTAGTAGATGGTACGAGGGGAATTATTTCTCTAGCATCTCAGGAACAGATTTCCTTACCCCCAGCACCCCCCAGAGAAACCGACGGGACGGCAATTGCTACCCGTTTGATGGTTAATCTCAGTCAAACTGAAAGTATTGCCAGAATCCGAGAACTGCCTATTGATGGGATCGGTTTATTGCGCTCAGAATGGATGATTTTAGAGTTACTTTCTCAGCGCAATCTAGAAGAATGGTTAACACCAGAGCATCAAGAAGCATTGATCGAGAGATTAAGTGATTTAATCGCACAATTTGCCCTTAGTATCCAGCCTAAGCCTTTATTTTACCGTTCTTTTGATGCTCAACATTCGGCTAAAGACAGTCGGGGAACCCATGGTTATATATTAGATCCGACTCTATTTGATCTAGAATTGCAAGCTTTACGACGGGTACAAACCACCAGCGCCACCAATATTAATTTACTGCTTCCCTTTGTCCGTGGGGTTGAAGAATTTATTTTCTGCCGGCAACGGGTACAATCGGCTTTACTCACTCAAGTCCCTTCTTTCCAATTGGGGATAATGGTGGAAGTACCGGGGGTAATCTTTCAATTGAGGGATTATGTGCAAGCAGGGGTACAGTTAATCGCTATTGGTACTAATGATTTAACTCAATTACTTTTAGGTAGCGATCGAGAACATTTCTCAGAATATTTTAACGCCCGTCATCCCGCAGTCAGGGCAGCTTTAAAACAAATTATCACTCAAGCAAAAGTTTTACAGATTCCCTGTTCCGTTTGCGGCATGGCCATCGTCCAGTATCCTGAACTTATCGATGATCTGATTGCTTGGGGTGTGACTTCTCTTTCGGTGGATACAGAAGCAGTTTTAGCCACTAGAGAGGCAATTGTTCGCGCAGAAAGAAGGTTTTTATTGGAAAATGGCAGATAACCTCGGCATCTCCTATTTGTGACTTTCCCTCACATATTGGTGAGCAGCAGCAGTTATTCAAAGAGGGCGAATGCAATTCGCCCCTATAATAATATGATTGCGCCAGTCGGCGATCAAATCAAGTTTTTGTTAGGAAATATTAAGGGTTTCTCCCAATCAAGACTAGACAGCATTCTCTGAGAAAATAATGTAGGCGCTCATTATAGTTGGGGAAATTTTTCTCGCGAGTTGCCTGAGCTATATTTGCTAGTTCTGTTTCTCTTATCTCTATATTATCCAGCCAACGCTCAAAATCTCCTTTTTCCATGTATTCTTTAAATTTATTGGGATTATCTATAGATAATTCGAGTAATTCTGGGATATTGTTAACGCGTTTTCCTCCACCCTTGTCTAAGTTAAAATAGAAAGGTGGATTATATTGTGGATTTCTACTGTAATTTTTAATTTTATTAAGAAGATTTTTAAAACAATCATTATCATCAATCATTGATTCTACTATTTGATACATTCGTGTAGATTTCACTTCTTGATTTTGAATATGTTCAAATAAATTATTTATTGATAAGTTCATTTAAAAGGTCTGGCTCTTCGGGAATTGTTATGCAAATAATTAACTTAAAATAAAATTCGATGAGAGTACCTACGCCTAAAAGTAGCTGAAATCTATACAGGGAGACACTTACGGCACAAATAAGTTAATACCAAAAGATAGACAATCGAGTTAAAATTTGATATAATAGCCAGAAACCAGAGTATTTTACTTATGATACTTGACAAATTTTTGAACCTACAAGGAACCTGTATTCAAGGCTATCGACACCTAGAAAATATCGGT
>NZ_JAQMSY010000041.1:0-5952 GCF_028329095.1 Microcystis sp. CS-574 | reverse complement strand
GTTTTTGGCTGAATTTGAGTCGAATAGTTCTTTTTATAATATCCCCCTAGCCTTGCGTTTAGAGGGAAACCTGAACTCAGAAATCTTAATCCAGAGTTTAGAAGAAATTTGTGATCGCCACGAAGCTTTACGCACCAACTTCATTACCGTTGATGGTATCCCTACCCAAGTTATACAAGCACGAAACTGGACAGTTACGGTTGTAAATTTACAGCATTTATCTGGTAGTGAACAAGCAATTGCGTCTCAAGAGTTAGCACAAAACCAAGCGATTCAACCCTTTGACTTAGCCGGTGAACCCTTAATCAGAATCACTTTAGTGGTGTTATCTGAAACGGAACATCTCTTATTAGTCTGTATGCACCACATTGTCAGTGATGGCTGGTCAATGGGGGTATTTATTCAGGAACTAACCGCCCTCTATAATGCCTATATTCAGGGATTATCTTCGCCGCTCAATCCCCTATCTATCCAGTATGGAGATTTTACCCTTTGGCAAAGACAATGGCTACAGGGAGAAGTCTTAGAAAACCAATTAAATTATTGGAAAAAACAATTAGCAGACGCACCAACTTTCTTACCCTTACCAACAGATAAACCTCGTCCAGCAGTCCAAACATTTACTGGGGTACATCAAGAGTTTCAACTATCCCTTGAACTCACCCAAAAGCTAACAGAATTAAGTCAGCAACAAGGGGTAACAATGTTTATGACATTGTTAGCAGTTTATGGAGTATTACTTTATCGTTATACAGGACAATCAGACATCTTAATAGGCACACCTATAGCTAATCGTAACCGTCGTGAAATAGAGAGTTTAATCGGCTTTTTTGTGAACACTTTAGTGATGCGGACTGACTGTTCAGAAAATCCTAGTTTTCAGGAATTATTGATGAGAGTTAGAGAAATGTCTTTAGGTGCTTATGCTCATCAAGATTTACCCTTTGAAATGTTAGTAGAAGCCTTACAAACAGAGAGAAATCTTAGTCATACTCCTCTATTTCAGGTAATGTTTGTCCTTCAAAATACTCCCCTATCTGAAATAGAGTTAATGGGTTTAACTATTGATTCTTTACCCTTAGAAGGTGAAATAGCTAAGTTTGATTTAACCCTATCAATGCAAAATACAGAGACGGGATTAATGGGGGTTTGGGAATATAATACTGACCTATTTAATAGCGAGACTATTGAGAGAATGAACGGTCATTTTCTGACTCTACTTGAGGGGATTATTACTAATCCGAGTGAGAGAGTTTCTCAATTACCTTTGTTAACTAAAGTTCAACAACAACAGTTATTAATTGACTGGAATAATACTGAGGTAGATTACCCTGCTAATAAGTGTATTCATCAGTTATTTGAGGAGCAAGTTGAACGGACTCCTAATGCTGTAGCAGTAACTTATGAAAATGAATCCTTAACTTATCGAGAATTAAATAATCGTGCTAATCAATTAGCTCATTATTTGCGAAAATTAGGCGTAAAAGCTGATACTTTAGTCGGTATTTCCCTTGAGCGTTCCTTAGAGATGATGGTGGGATTATTAGGTATTCTCAAGGCAGGTGGTGCTTATGTACCTCTTGACCCAGATTATCCCCAAGAACGCCTGAGCTTCATGTTAGAAGACTCTCAGGTAAAAGTGTTAGTAACTCAAGCAAAATTAGTCAAGTCTATTCCTGAACATCAAGCACAACTTATCTGTTTAGATACAGAATGGGAAAAAATCGCTCAAAATATCACCTCAAACCCCGAAAGCGTAGCAAAACCAGAGAATTTAATCTATATTATCTATACATCCGGTTCCACAGGGAAACCGAAAGGCGTTTTAGTCAATCACTCCAATGTCGTGCGATTATTTGCCGCTACAGATGCTTGGTATAATTTCAATAGTCAAGATGTCTGGAGTCTATTTCATTCCTACGCTTTTGACTTTTCGGTGTGGGAAATGTGGGGAGCTTTGTTATATGGTGGACGCTTGGTAGTTGTCCCCTACTTAGTGGCCCGTTCTCCCGAAGCATTTTATCAGCTATTATGTCAAGAAAAAGTTACAATTCTCAATCAAACTCCTACCGCTTTCCGTCAGTTAATTCAAGCTGAAGAATCACAAGAAAATCTAGGAAATTTAAGCTTACGTTTAGTTATTTTTGGAGGAGAAGCTTTAGAAATTAACAGCTTACAACCTTGGTTTCAGCGCCATGGCGACCAATGCCCCCAATTAGTTAATATGTACGGAATTACAGAAACTACCGTTCATGTGACCTATCGACCATTAAGTATGAACGACTTGGATAGTACAGCTAGTGTGATTGGTCGTCCCATTCCCGACTTACAGGTGTATTTACTAGACCAACATTTACAACTTGTACCGGTTGGTGTACCCGGGGAGATGTATGTGGGGGGTGCCGGAGTAACAAAAGGTTATCTCAATCGTCCTGAATTGACCAAAGAAAGGTTTATTTCTAGTCCTTTTGAGAAGGATGAAGTGATCCCCCCAACCCCCCTTAATAAGGGGGGCAATGAGCCGTCAAAATTATATAAAACGGGAGACTTAGGGCGTTATTTACCCGATGGTAATATTGAATATTTAGGACGCATTGACAATCAGGTTAAGATTCGGGGTTTTCGGATTGAGTTAGGGGAAATCGAAGCATTATTAGCATCTCATCCCCAGATTTGGGAAACAGTAGTAATAGTGAGGGATGATGCAACAGGAGATAAGCGTCTTGTGGCCTACATTGTGCCACAATCGGAAAAAACGATTACCATTAACGAAATACGGCAATTCCTGAAAGCTCAATTACCTGGTTACATGATACCTAATGCTTTCGTTATTTTAGATGCCTTACCCCTTACTGCTAATGGAAAAATAGATAGTCGAGCTTTACCCCCACCAGAATCTAGTAGTGAACCATCAGACAAATATGTTGCTCCGCGTACCCCAATTGAGGATATATTAGTAACTGTTTGGTCAGAAGTGCTAAAAGTTGAAAAAGTGGGTATAAATGATAACTTCTTTGAACTGGGAGGCCATTCCCTACTAGCCACTAAATTAGTAGCACAGATACGCGATCGCTTGAAAGTTGAACTTCCCCTACGTCAGTTATTCAACTCGGCCACACTAGCAGAATTAGCCCAAGGGATTGAACAGTTAAAACAGCAAAAATCCGATACCATCGTTCCAGCAATTTTACCAAGAAAAAGAAAATGAATTTTGAAGAATTACCCCTATCTTATGCCCAACAGCGTTTATGGTTCTTAGATCAATTAGAACCAAATAGTCCCTTTTATAATATTTCCCTGGCCTTGCATTTAGCAGGAAATCTCCAGGTAGATGTCCTCGAAAAAAGCCTACAAGAAATTATTCAGCGCCATGAGTCCCTCCGCACAAATTTCGCCACTATTGAGGGAAATCCTGTACAAATAATCAAACCAGAAAGCAATTGGCAATTAACGCTTGTCAATGGGAAAGACAGCCCAAAATATCGAGAAGAGCAGGAAATAAAAAAATGGCTAGAAATTCACAGCCATCAACCTTTTGATTTAGCCAATGACTCCCTAATTAGAGCCACCCTACTCAAGTTATCAGACACAGAACATTTTTTACTGATTTGTCTGCACCATATTGTCTCTGATGGTTGGTCAATGGGGGTATTTATTCAGGAATTGACAACCCTTTATAATGCCTATACTAAAGGTTTAGAACCTCTTTTACAAGAGTTACCAATCCAGTACGCAGATTTTGCAATTTGGCAAAGGGAATATTTACAGGGAGAAATCCGACAAAATCAGTTAAATTACTGGCAAAAACAGTTAGCAGCCGCACCCGCTTTATTACATCTACCTACGGATTATCCCCGTCCTCTACAACAAAGTTTTCAGGGAGATCGAATAAAATGTATCCTTTCTCCAGAACTTAGTCAAGGGTTAAATAAGCTGAGTCGGGAAAAAGGTGTCACCTTATTTATGACCCTCCTGACCGCATTTCAGACTCTACTCTATCGTTACACAGGACAAACAGACATTTTAGTCGGTACTCCCATCGCTAACCGTACTCGTAGCGAATTAGCTGGGTTAATCGGCTTTTTTGTCAATACCTTAGTCTTAAGAACAGATTTAGCCAGAAATCCCAGTTTTAGCGAGTTATTAAAACAGGTACGAGAGACAGCAACGGATGCTTACGACCATCAAGATTTACCTTTTGAGATGTTAGTAGAGGCTCTACAACCTGAAAGAAACATGAGTTATACTCCTCTATTTCAGGTGATGTTTGGTTTAGATAATGAAATTGTAGATAGCATAGATTTAGAAGGAATAAAAGCCACTCGTCAGCCTTTGGAGTTTAAGACGGCTAAGTTCGATCTAAGTTTATCCATACAGGTAAAAGAAGCCAGATTAACTGCGATTTGGGAATATAATACAGATCTGTTTGACAAAAGCACAATTGAGCGACTATCAGGGCATTTTGTTAACCTATTAACTGGGATTATTGCTAATCCAGAACAAACCGTTAGCCAATTACCATTACTGACAGAAAGTGAGCGCAATCAGTTATTATTTGATTGGAATCAGACTGAAACTGACTACAAAAATGATTTATGTCTGCATCAGTTGTTTGAACAACAAGTAAAACAGAATCCACAGGCGATCGCAGTTAAATTGGAAGATGAATTTTTAACCTACGAGGAGTTAAACTGTAAGGCTAATCAGTTAGCCCATTACCTACAATCTTTAGGGGTAAAATCCGAGAGTTTAGTCGGGATTTTTGTTGAACGTTCCCTAGAGATGATTATCGGAATCCTGGGAATACTTAAAGCAGGGGGAGCTTACGTTCCTTTAGATATTAATTATCCCCAAGAGCGAATTACCTATCTTATTGAAGATACTCAACTTAGTATTGTGTTGACGCAATCTAAATTTCTTGAGCAACTTCCCAAATTTATACCGAACACTATCTGTTTAGATCAAGACTGGTCAACAATTGCCAAACAGAGTACAGTTAACCCTTTGGTAGCAGTTGAGCAGCACAATTTAGCCTATATTATCTACACCTCCGGCTCCACAGGTCAACCCAAAGGGGTAATGATTGAACATCGCTCAGTAGTCAACTATATACTGACTACTATTCGAGAGTATGGTATTACCTCAGAGGATCAAATTCTGCAATTTTCTTCTATCTGCTTTGATGCTTCCGTTCAAGAAATCTTTGTTAGTTTGTTATCGGGTGCGACCTTGGTATTGCGAACAGAAAAAATGTTGCGCTCTAGTGAGAATTTTTGGCAATGTTGTCAAAAATGGCAATTAACAGTTTTGGGTATTCCTACTGCTTATTGGCATCAATTAGCCTCGGAACTAACTGCTGCTACCCTGCCAATTCTCTCAAATATTAAAGTAATTTTCATTGGTGGGGAAGCCATTCAACCGGCAAAAGTCCAGCAATGGCAAACAGTTACAGGCCAATATTCCCCTCTTCCTCGACTATTCAATGGTTACGGACCAACGGAAGCAACCATTGCAACGACTCTCTCCGAATTTACTTCACCAACTACCACCAATGTTCCCATTGGGCGACCCATCAGTAATACTCAGGTTTATATTCTCGATGCTTGCTTACAACCTGTTCCTGTGGGGGTAGCCGGAGAATTACATATTGGAGGTGTCGGGTTAGCCAGGGGTTATCTCAATCGTCCAGAATTAACTCAAGAGAAATTTATCCCTAATTCTTTTGAGAAGGATGAAGTGATCCCCCCAACCTCCCTTAATAAGGGGGGCAATGAGCCGTCAAAATTATATAAAACGGGAGATTTATGTCGGTATTTACCCGACGGCAATATTGAGTATTTAGGACGGATTGACAATCAAGTAAAAATTCGGGGTTTTCGCATTGAATTGGGAGAAATTGAAACCGTTCTTAGTCAGCACAATGCAGTAAAAACGGCTGTTGTAATTGCTCGG
>NZ_JAQMSY010000040.1:0-6435 GCF_028329095.1 Microcystis sp. CS-574 | reverse complement strand
TTAGGGTTTGCGGCAAAAAGTTTTTCGTGGGGGTAGGGTGTGGGGTGTGGGGTGTAGGGTGTAGGGTTTTACCCATTTTCAGGTGGTAAATTACCTAATTTTCAGGGAAAAAGTCCCTGAATTTTCCCCCCAATCACTCCCATGGTCGGCACTTTTTGAGGGAAAAAAAGTCTAAAAACCTTGTTGGATAAGGTTTTTAGATTTATTCAGCAAACCCTATTTATTCTATAATTGACTGGAAAAATATTGCTGTAAATCTGGTAAAATTTCTCTATAAATAGCTGTATTTATCTCTATATCCGAGCCAAGAATAGAATTAAAAGGGATAATTTCTACCAAGGAATTACTATAGGCGATCGCCTGTAAAGTCCTGACAAATTGAGGAGTCCAGAGATTTTCTTCTAGGGAAATATTTTGTTTTTTTAACCAGCCGATCAAAGCCGAGCGCCCGATTCCGGGTAAAGTATCAGCAGTCAGCAGGGGACTGTACCAGCAATTATCTTTCCATCCCCATAAATTACCCGTGCTAGTTTCTAACCAATTCCCCAATCGATCGACTAATATCGCCTCTTTTGCTCCTTTTTTTTGAGCAGTTTGTGACGCTAACCAAGAAGTTAAATAATTACCAGTTTTATGCTCTCCTAAAACCCGTTGCCAAGCGGGATTATCCACTACCCACCCAATAATTCCCCGCTCTTGTCTAAGGTTTAAATCTTCGGGTAAAAATCTGCCTTTAATCCACTCCCTACCATCGGGAAAAATTGTGATTCTCAGGACAGGATAGAATCGGGATAATTCTTCGGATCCTTGGCGAATTCGCTGCCAATCGGGAGCGGACCAGTGGAAAACTTGTAAACTAGAGTGCAGACGTTGGAGATGTTCTTGCCAATGGGTCAGGGGATGATCTAAGCTTTGTTGATAGATACGCAGGGTAGTAAAGAGTGTGGCTCCATAAAGCAGCCCAATATCATCAATACCCAGACTGATTCGCTCATTCTCGATTAATTCGCCATTATACCAATACATAATCAGTTATCAGTTATCAGTTATCAGTTATCAGTTATCAGTTATCAGTTATCAGTTATCAGTTATCAGTTATCAGTTATCAGTTATCAGTTATCAGATTTGAGTTTTAAGGATCTTCTAGAGTAGTTATGATATTTTAGCAGAAAATAATGGTTCTTCGTTACTTGGTATGGTTCGATCAGGGGGTAGAAATCGGCTAAATCCTTATCTGGCAAGGGACTTAATTGATTAGCTCGTTCTAGATTGAAAACAATTGGCAAAAATCGCAGCCATGTCTTTCTATATAAGGGTTTCACCCCTTATAACTCCCGTCCATTGCATAACACAAACCGAAGAACCAAAATAATCAAAGCTTTTTGCTTGGTTGGATTCTAGGCTATTTAAGGGATTAGGCTCATTGAAACTACTAATTTGCTATAACCAGTCTAGGAGAGCCTTACTGATTACTGATTACTGTTTACTGATTACTGATTACTGATTACTGATTACTGTTTACTGTTTACTGATAACTGACCTAGCTTATGAACCGTCAAAAATTTACTTGGGGATATTCTAGTTATAAATTGCGTCAGAGAGAAAATTTTAAAGAATTTCTGTGTTTACTGGGATTATTAATAGCGGCCTTAATTATCTATCTAGTGGGATTAGGTAATTTACCCTTGCGGGATTGGGATGAGGCAACAATCGCTCAGGTAGCCAAGGAAATTAGCCAAACCCCCCTGGAACAATTGCGCTGGTTATTTCCTAGTCTTTGGGGTGATCCCTACCTGAATAAACCGCCGTTGATTCACAGTTTAATTGGTCTAACCTACCATTTTTGGGGCATCAATGAGGCCAATACTAGACTAATTCCCGCTTTTTTTACAGCTTTATCGGTGCCGCTTCTCTATCTTCTCGGTCGAGAAATTTTTCCCGCTCGTTTGCCAGCTTTACTGTCGGCCTTGATCTATTTAACTCTTTTGCCGGTGGTGCGCCATGGCCGTTTAGCCATGTTGGATGGAGCGGTATTGTGTTTTGAAATGCTGATGTTTGTTGGTTTACTGCGCTCACGACGCGATTTACGCTGGTCTGTGGGGGCGGGGTTAGGATTTGCCCTCCTTTGTCTGACTAAGGGTATTATGGGGCTATTATTGGCGGGTATCGGCTTTATTTTTCTGCTCTGGGATACCCCCCGGTTATTAACGTCTGCCTATTTTTGGTCGGGTTGGTTATTGGGAGCAACTCCCGCTTTTGCCTGGTATAGCGCCCAATTTTGGCACTACGAGCGGGAGTTTCTCGATTCCCTTTTTGTTCAACAGTTAAAGCGAGTTAGTGACGATCTGGACAATCATCGCGGACCGTTTTGGTATTATCTGCTAGAAATTATTAAATATAGTTGGCCCTGGTTAATTTTCTCGGTTTTGGGTTTACGTTTAGCTCGTCAGGAATATCTCTACAGTTGGGCGAAGTTACTGTTAGTTTGGACGGGTGTTTATCTGTTGGTGGTTTCGGTAATGGCGACTAAGTTGCCTTGGTATATTCTGCCGATCTATCCGGCCTTGGCTTTAGCGGCCGGTTATGCCTTGGCGCAGATGGTTAATCTTCCCATCGATCGCACCTATAATCCAATCTGGTCAATTATTCTGGGTATTATCGGCGTTGTGACGGGTTTATTAGCTTTAATGGCCTATTTCCCTGGTAATTTTGCCGCTATCGAACCTATCCATCCCTTAATTATTTTAACCTTATTGTCACTGTCCCTGACCATGGTGACAACGGCAATTTTGTTAGCTCGGCGCTCGGAACAATTCAGCGTGGTTTTACTCTGGGGAATGTTGGTTTCTTTGTTTATTTTTGTCAATTCTCCCCTGTGGATCTGGGAATTAAATGAGAATTTCTCTGTCAAACCGCTGGCGAGTTTAGTACAGAAATATGTGCCAGCAGATCACCCTGTTTATATTGCTTTTGCCTACGAGCGCCCCTCGTTAAATTTTTATAGTGGTCGTCGGGTTTTTCCCTTGGCTACTGAAGAATTAATCAATCATTGGCAAAGTCACAAGCAACCTTACCTAATTATCGATCGTCAAACCAAAGAAGCTACTGATTTAGAAGGATTAAAGGCGCTCGGATCTACGAATTCCGGTTGGTTTTTGGTGACGAAGCAGTAGTGGGGTTAATTTTGTGCATACTTTCGATCTTAGGTTTGGTGGCTAAAATGTATTCTAAGATACAGTCCTGCTGGCGAGGGAGTGGGAGGAACCACTCCAGACACAGAGGACACAAAGATTGATCGCTTCTATAGTAAGTTAAACTGATCACACGAAGAATAAGAGAGCCAAATTTTACAAGTTGCGTTAAAATCACCCCTAGCGATGAAACGCAGCACTTTTGTAATTGTTGAAACCGAGATTAATATGCTAAATAGGTCAATTACGGCCGAGAAAACCGAGGAATTCGCTCCTGCTGACCTGCAAGACCTGCTAGACTGTACCGATAGCTTTGTTAACCGTCATATTGGACCGACGGAGACGGAAATCGAGAAAATGCTGGCGGTTTTGGGTGTTGCCACCGTGGAGGAGTTAATCGCTCAAACAGTCCCCGCAGCAATTCGTTTACAAAAAAGCCTTAATCTAGCACCTGCCTTGAGTGAATACGCCGCTCTTGCCCAATTAAAAGCTATTGCCTCAAAAAATCAGGTATTTCGCTCCTTTATTGGCATGGGCTACCATGACTGTATCACCCCGCCGGTAATTCTCCGCAACATCTTAGAAAATCCGGGTTGGTACACCGCCTATACTCCCTATCAAGCGGAAATCGCCCAAGGACGTTTAGAAGCTCTCTTAAACTTCCAAACTCTCATCACTAGCTTAACCGGTCTGGAAATTGCTAACGCTTCCCTCCTCGATGAAGGAACAGCAGCCGCGGAAGCGATGACTATGAGTTACGGACTGTGTAAAACTAAAGCCAATGCTTTCTTTATCTCTAGTAGTTGCCATCCCCAAACGATTGAAGTTGTTAAAACCAGAGCGATTCCTTTAGGTATTGACATTATTATCGATGATCATCGTCTCTTTGACTTCCAAACGCCAATTTTTGGCGCATTATTACAATATCCAGCCACCGATGGCGTAATTTATGACTATCGGGAATTTATCGCCAAAGCGCAGGAAAATGGGGCTTTAGTCACCGTTGCCGCCGATATTCTCAGTTTAGCCCTGTTGACTCCCCCCGGCGAATTGGGGGCTGATATTGCCGTGGGTAGCAGTCAACGCTTTGGGGTTCCCTTGGGTTATGGGGGTCCCCATGCCGCCTATTTTGCCACCAAAGATGTCTATAAACGCAGCATTCCGGGGCGCATTGTCGGGGTATCGAAGGATAGTCAGGGTAAACCCGCACTGCGTTTAGCTTTGCAAACCAGGGAACAACATATCCGCCGGGATAAAGCCACCAGTAATATTTGTACCGCACAGGTGTTAC
Source organism: Microcystis sp. CS-574 (assembly GCF_028329095.1). Taxonomy (NCBI): domain Bacteria; kingdom Bacillati; phylum Cyanobacteriota; class Cyanophyceae; order Chroococcales; family Microcystaceae; genus Microcystis; species Microcystis sp. CS-574. Next base: position 1,953 of record NZ_JAQMSY010000040.1, on the reverse strand, counting down.
TAGCGGTGATTGCTTCCATGTACGCGGTGTATCACGGACCGGAAGGAATCAAGAAAATCGCCCAAAGAGTGCAGAAATTAACCGCTTTATTGGCAACTGGTTTAAAAAAGTTGGGTTATCAGGTGGGGAAAGAACCGCGCTTCGATACGCTCAAAGTTACGGTATCCACGGGAGTTAAGGATATCTTCGCCAAGGCAAAAACCCATAAGATTAATCTGCGTTATTTTGATGAGAATAATCTAGGAATTAGTCTCGATGAAACCACCAGTCTCAGGGATGTGTGGGATTTATGGCAAATTTTTGCGCCAACCGAGGAATTACCCTTTGCCACGGCGGAATTAGTCGAGAAAATTAGTCTAGAATTACCCGCTAATTTAACCCGTACCAGTGCCTATCTTACCGAGCCGGTGTTCAATCGTTACCACTCGGAAACGGAATTACTCAGATATCTGCACCGTCTGGAAACAAAGGATCTAGCCTTAAATACTTCCATGATTCCCCTCGGTTCCTGTACGATGAAACTCAATGCCGTAGCGGAGATGATTCCGGTAACTTGGGCAGAATTCGGCAAATTACACCCTTTTGCGCCGATTGACCAAGCAGAAGGCTATCAACTGCTCTTTCAACAGTTAGAGACTTGGTTAGGGGAAATTACCGGGTTTGATGGCATTTCCCTACAACCGAACGCCGGTTCCCAGGGAGAGTATGCCGGTTTACAGGTGATCCGAGCCTACCATGAAAGTCGCGGTCAAGGTCATCGTCAGATTTGTTTAATTCCTGAGTCCGCTCACGGGACTAATCCTGCCAGCGCTGTTATGTGTGGTATGAAAGTAGTGGCGGTTAATTGCGATTCTCGGGGCAATATTGATATTGATGACCTGAAAACTAAGGCCCGGAAGCATCAGGATAATCTAGCGGCTTTGATGGTGACGTATCCTTCCACTCACGGCGTTTTTGAACAGGGAATTAGCGAAATTTGCGCCTTGATTCATCAATACGGTGGTCAAGTCTATATGGATGGCGCCAATATGAATGCTCAGGTGGGTTTATGTCGTCCGGCGGATTTTGGCGCCGATGTCTGTCACTTGAATCTCCATAAAACTTTCTGTATTCCCCACGGTGGGGGGGGACCGGGTATGGGACCAATCGGAGTAAAATCCCATTTAGTGCCTTTTATGCCCGATGTTTCCCTAGTTTTAGCGAAATTATCGCCAGAAACCGCTAACGGTAAGCATCAGGACTCAATTGGCGCAATTTCGGCCGCGCCTTGGGGTAGTGCCAGCATTTTGGTGATTTCTTGGATGTATATCGCTATGATGGGGGCAGCCGGCTTGAAAAAAGCGACAGAAGTGGCAATTTTGAACGCTAATTATATGGCTTTTCGTTTGGAGTCGGCCTATCCGGTGTTATTTAAGGGTAGCGCGGGAACAGTTGCCCACGAGTGCGTGATTGATTTACGTCCCCTGAAAAAACAGGCCGGCATCGAGGTGGAAGATGTGGCAAAACGCTTGATGGATTTCGGTTTCCACGCGCCGACGGTTTCTTGGCCCGTGGCGGGTACAATGATGGTGGAACCCACGGAAAGCGAATCTTTGGGGGAATTAGACCGTTTTTGTGAAGCTTTGTTAACTATCTATCAAGAAGTACAAGCGATCGCTAATGGTAGCATGGATCCCCACGATAATCCTTTGAAAAATGCCCCCCACACAGCTGCGGTTTTAACTGCCGATGATTGGAGTCGTCCCTATTCCCGTCAACAGGCAGCTTACCCGCTTTCTTGGCTAAAAGATTATAAATTCTGGCCGGTAGTGGGACGGGTTGATAATGCCTACGGGGACAGAAATCTGGTTTGTTCCTGTGAGGGTATGGACGCTTATAAGTAGGGTTTGCGGCAAAGAGTTTTTCGGTGGTGGTAGGGTGTAGGGTGTGGGGTGTAGGGTGTGGGGTGTGGGG
>NZ_JAQMSY010000039.1:0-10844 GCF_028329095.1 Microcystis sp. CS-574 | reverse complement strand
TAAAGCAGCTCTAAAGAGTTTTGAGTTAAAAGTTAAACTTCAAGTTTTCATTCAGGACGAATGTACTGATTAACTAATTTTTTGGGGAAAATTAGTTAACCGATCATTATAACATATAATTAATTTGCAAGAGTTCTATTCATAAAATTGCCTTATTCAAAATCGAATTTGGAAAAATGCGATCGCCGCTCTGGTAGGGTGCGTTCCCTAATGTGGTTCCCACTGCTCCACCAATAGATTTTTGGGGAACGCACCATGCACTGAAAACTAGACTATAAGGTAAGTATTTGCAGATCGCTATCTCCGTAGGGTGCGTTCCCTAATGCAACTTCTACTACTCCACCAATAGATTTTTGGGGAACGCACCATGCAGATTGATTGCAGCTGTGGGTTTAAGTGCGATGGCGAAGGCACTGGGTAGCAGTACGCTGATCTTGTCGGTTGAGTTGGCGGCTGTTACCCAACACCCTCAAAACCAAGATTAAATGCAGTAGGATAGACGTTGGATAGATTTTCTAGATGGCGTTGTCAAATTGAAAGATGATCCGAATCAGCACCGGAACTGAAATTACTTTGACTTGCCCTGGGCCAACTTGCCCTGAGCCGAGTCGAAGGGGTCGAAGGGTAGCAAGGATTGCATTGCATCTTTCCCATTCTGATCTGACAACGCCCACTTTCTTATATTTTAAACACCATTTAGTATCGTATCTTGATTCAGCAAGGACGAAAGTCTTTTCAGGACTCGTAGCGTCGATAAAGCCGCTGCACCTTGTCAGAGAAACGCTTGCGGACTTTTTCCGGGGAGATCAACAAGCAATCTTCCCCGTAGGGGAGAATCTCGCGGAAAAACCAGAAGCTACTCGTTACCTGTCGGGTAATCTGCCGGACGAGGGGATCGTTCGAGATCAATTCGTCGGCGATATCGATAGCGGTTTTAGTCCGGTAGGATCGAGCTAATCCATCGAACAGGTGAAACTCGGCCGACACACTATCAAGCTGATTGCGCCATTTGGCCCTAGGGATCGGGGTAATTAAGGAATCGTTGGGGATTCGATCGATCCGTAAACTCCAATTATGGTGTAGTTCGGAAATATCTTGATTTCCCTCGGTTTCCTCGCACCAACAATCGAGATATAAGCGATCCTCGTGACGATTGATAGCGGCATGGTAAAGATGGAATTCCCAGATTCGATCGCCGGCATCCTGATAGGATAACTGAAACGGTTGTTGTCGGAGAATGGAGCGATCGAGTTCCAGTCGCCATGGCGGGGGAGGATTATCGAGGCTGCGTTCTAGCTCTTTCCGTAAGGGTCCCGACAGTTCGCTCCGTTCTAATAGTAGTTTAGTTAGTTCTAGGGCGATGGGGATTTGTCCAGCATCGATGAGAGAATCGATCGCCTGTTGGAGCATCTGCAAGCGATCGGGCTTCCAGTCGTGATTAGGAGCTATTTTAAGCTTATTACGGGCAATTTCTTTGATTAACTTCGATATATTCGGTTTATCTCCCCAAAATAGCCCGAATTCACTGGCAAGGATTTCTAGGGCCTGTTTTTCTTTTTCACTGACCGATAAAGTGATCGATTGTCCTATCCGGCTCATAGTTTATAAGTGTACGGACACTTTTTCTGTTAAGGTACTTGTCTATCCCTATTATCGTGGTTATTATGGAAGATAGCAAGGAGTTACGGACAGAAATTTATGGTAAATTATCAAGTAACGCTCAGGCCAGTCTATTCCTGTCCCGCAGACGAGATACCAGACGGGATCAAGGTTCCGCAAGGATGGCGGTTATCGTGGCATCAGGTGGAGACGTGGAAAGCACTCAACGATCCCGATGTCGCGGTAATCATCAATTCGGCCATGACGGGGGACGGGAAAAGTCTAGCGGCCTACCTGCGAACTTTGCAAGGATATTTCCCGATTATGGGACTCTACCCAACCAACGAACTAGCGCGGGATCAGCGGGGTCAGATCGAGGCATATATTCAACGATTTCAACCAACGGATCAACCCCGGGTCAATCTTTTAACCGGGCCCGAGTTGGAATTGTACGCCGAACGGGATGGGAAAACGAAAGCGATCGCTCTAGAGACTCGATCGAAACAGTCGGAAATTCTCTTAACTAACCCCGATATTTTCCATTATCTGCATCGGGCGGCCTATTTAACCCCCTACGATAACCCCGATCAGCTATGGAACCGGATCGATAAACATTTCGATCTCTTCCTATTCGATGAATTTCACGTTTTCGGCACGCCACAGGTCGCCAGTATTATCAATACCATGCTTCTAATCCGACGGGCCAATCGTGGGAAACGATACCTGTTTTTGTCCGCAACTCCCGACGAGGGTTTACTAAAACGATTGGATAAAGCGGGGTTTCGCTATCGATCGATCGACCCGGTAAGAGAAGGAAAATACCGGTTTCCCGATACCCCAGAAGAGGCCAATTCCCTCGCTCAACAGGGATGGCGACAAGTAACCTCGGAAATCGAGCTATCTTTTATTCCCTTACCGTCGAGTTTTCAAACTTCGGAAAATTGGTTGAAGGAAAATAAAGAGCGAATTTTAGACTATTTTAAGCGATACCCCGGCAGCAAGGGCGCGATTATTCTCAATTCGATCGCTTCGGTTAAACGTCTGCTGCCGATTTTCCGAGAATTATTGGCGACTATCGGTTTAACAGTGGGGGAAAATACGGGTCTTTCGGGAACGCGGGAGAAGTTGGCATCGTTAAATCGTGATCTGGTGATCGGAACGAGTACCATCGATGTGGGGGTGGACTTCAAGATTAATTTTCTCATTTTTGAGTCGTCGGATGCGGGAAATTTTATTCAACGTTTCGGCCGTTTAGGCCGTCACAGCGGCTACGATCGAAAGGGAACGGCGGTAAAATTTACTAACTTCACAGCGATCGCTCTGGTTCCAAAATTTTTCCTAGAACGGTTATTCGAGAAGAAAGACGCACCGTTACAAATCGGGGAACGGTATGACCGAATTCAGCTACAGGAGGCCATCAAGAGTAACTACCGTCATATCAATAATTTCGAGGCTTATTACCAACGTTGGGGAGCGGTACAATCATTTCAACTCTGGTGGAATTTAGGGAGTCCGAAGATCAAATCCCAATACGGGGAAAGTCGCCAGAAGTTTCAACAGGAATGCGAGGAGGTTTTCGATACCAGTTTAAAACGGGTCGCCGGTCGGGTGAAAGGATGGGCCGACGAATGGAAGGAGTTATCGGGGAAAAACGGTAATCCGATTTTCGAGGATGCGTCTAGTTTTCGCGGGTCGAGTCCGTTACTATGCGGGTTATACGATTCGACGGAACCGGAGGAATGCGATCGCTTTAAAACCTACGATTTACCCAGTATTCTCGGTAATCTAGAGGTGGAGGTGTGGAGAAAAGGCGAGTTTAAGCGCCAGATCGAGGCCACGAAAACACCGATCGCGCGCAGACGTTTCGATTATTGTCTCGCGTTTCTGAATTTAAAGGGATATCGAGAGGAAAGGTTAAACTGGCGCTTTACCTACGACGGCGATTTAGGCGAGATCGCCTCCGCGTGGAAAGTACAGGTTTTGACGGGAATCGGTGTTTGGCAGCCGGATAATCCTTGGCTCGATCGAATTAGTCGGGAGTTACGGGATCAGGCTCTGGTTAGCTTCGTTCTTGCCTATCCCGTCGCTGCAGTTCGCCAACGCTTACAACTGCCGATGCACTTCGGTATTTATCCGATTAGTGACGAGAGTAGTATTCATTCTCCCCTGTCACCCTATTCTATCGCGATCGGTCAATCGGCTTTGTTGTTGGATACTCTCGCTCATCGGTTCAAAGGTCAAGGGGGTGAGGTGTGGATCTGTTGATGCCGTTTGAGGCTACCAAGAGATGAGGGAGTCAAAGTGTACGGACACTTTTTCTGGGATTTAGTTGCTCTTTGCTTCCTCCGCGTTTGATAATAGACATAGACAGACGCTAGGGACATCGATCGATATATCCATCGGATTCTTGCCATTTTTTTTGATAGGGGCTAAATATGAATAGGCTAGTAGAAAAAATTACGGCTATTGTCGAAAAACTACCGAATTTAAAACTATTAATTCTCTTCGGTTCTAGAGCGCGTGGAGAGCATAAACCTGATAGCGATTGGGATTTCGCTGTTTTATACAAGGAAAGAAGCGCTCAAAAGGATATTTCGAGTCTATTGAAAATTTATACACTACTCGAACAAGCTTTAGAGATTCCCGAGGACAAAATTGATGTGATTGATTTAAAAGAATGTTCGCCGATCCTCGCTCATTATGTCGCACGGGATGGTCAACTTCTATACGAACGGGAAACGGGACTATTCGAGGGATTTAAAGAAAAATTTCTCATGAATCCTGAAGAATCGAAAGCGTTATACCGTCAATTACGGAATAATCTAGAGATTTCTCTACGAGAAAAAGGAGTGTAAATGCTATTCAACCTCTGATCGCGATAGACGAATTAAACCTCATGAATCAATACCTCGCCGAACTTAGCGAGTACGGTTCGATCACCTTAGAGGATTATCGTACATTAAGAGAACGTCAATTAGCCATAGAAAGGTTAATTCAGCTTATCGTTCAAACTGGCATCGATATCAATTATCAGATTTTAAAATGTTTAGATATCGAGTCTCCGAACAATGCTCGCGACGCATTATTTCAAATCGTAGAACTGGGAATTTTAGAAGAACACCTAGCCGTTCAACTGGCCGAGTCTATTAAATTAAGAAACTTACTCGTACACTTATACAAGAAAATTGATCCCGATATCGTTCATTCCTCGATCGCTAATATTTTACGAGATTATCCCCGCTACCAACGCTCGATCGTTCAATATCTAGATTCCTTGGAGGCAGAAAATGGTTAAAAATACGAAAGAATTGAAAATTATCAATACAATCAATAGAATAACCACGACTGTGGAAAAACTACCGAATTTAAAACTATTAATTCTCTTCGGTTCTAGAGCGCGTGGAGAGCATAGACAATACGAGGCGATTTTATCTCAAACAAATTACCGACTATTTAGGGTTTGCGGCAAAAAGTACGGGCGAAGCATTCGGATAGAAAATCTCCGGTTTCACCGATAAGTTATTGCCCGAATGCTTCGCCCCTACAGGACGCGGGCCGATGAAGACGCAAGGTTTAGAAGCACGATTCTCTCAAAATATTGCACCTGTTTCGCGAGAACAGCCACAAAACCCCTATCTTGCCTACATTTCACATTTATTCAGCAAGCCCTATTTAGACTCTCTAGAGGTGAAAGATGCCTAAAAAACAAAAAAAATTAGAGGAAACGGGACAGTTAAATCTATTCGATAACACTACAGAAATTGAAGATAAAGATCTGGATTTTGAGTTCGAGGATATTGATTTAGAATCTCTTTCTGGCGAAGATTTAGGAATTAGCGAATCGGTAAGCGATCGCCGAGTCGAAACCGTTCGCCAACTGCTAACCCTAAAACTCCTACGGGAGGCGATTCGAGCGGAAAACCCCGACGATCGAGTTATGGCAGATTTTGCCGAAATGGTATTACCCAATTTACTCCGATTAGCGATCGGTGTCACGGCAAAAGGAGGAAATTTCTTCGAGGAAATCGATCGCCGTCGGGAATTAGAGGGAAAAAGCAAAGTTCGACGGGATAACGCGGGCGATCAATCTCTCAATACTCATTTACTTAATGGATTATTTCCCGCTAATCTCATCGAAAAACGACTAGAAAAACTCAATACTACCGTTCGACGGGTAGTAAAGGAATGCGAGCGCAGGTTGGCGATCGCTGGGTTTATTCTCCACGATTTCGAGAAATTCCGCTACTCGCTTTTTCCCGGGATGCCGGCGAAATATATCGAGATTAACGAGGACTTCGATCAAGATATCCGCAAACTATCACGAGAGGAACATCGAGAGATTTTTCAAGTATTGGTTCCCGAATTAGGATTAGATCGCTTTTTATTTTCCGATCAACCAGAAAAATGGACTGAATATCTTGATGATTTGATATATATCGCTAAAAATGCCCAGCGTCGGAATGATACCGATCGAAATACCTCGGAAGATGGGTTAAATACTCGCTTAAACAATAGCGCTCTCGAAAGTTTAACCGATCTTGCCTGTCTAGCCGATCGCCTCGCATCCATTATTAAACACCCCCACGACGCGGAAAAAGCCTCGTTACAAGACCTTTTATACAGCCTCAGCGATGGGGAACTAAAATTTACTTACCACAGCATCGCCGAAAACCGCGGGGTACTGACGAACGTACTTAATAACGCGGTGATGGAAGCACATCAAGAACTAGACTATCAGCCTTTACTTTACCTGCCTACGGGAGTTGTCTATATCGCCCCCAAAAACGCGCCAGAAGTGTCCCTAGAAACCTTACCGAATCGAGTGGTGGACACGATTAAATCCCTCTGTAGCGGTGAATTACAGCGTAAACAAACGGGATTCGGCCGAGATGGCAAGGGGATGAAATACGCAGATTACTACAGCCAATTTTTCGACGATGCCGGGTTAATGCGCGCTGCCCTCAACGCCACCCTTCGCATCCTCGGTGATAATAAAGCGTCCGTGGCCCGAAGTCGCGGCGAAAACCTGATTAAATTTCAACAACAGGGCGTTTTACCGACGGATTACGATTTTCATTGTGAAGATGATATCCGCATCGATCGCCTAGCGGAATTCGGGGACGTGGTGACGCGGAAAATCTGGGGCGATCGCCTGGAAAAAATCGAACAGGCGCGAAAATTGCAGAAAAACTTACCCGCACCGCCGGATTTAGATTTAATTAGCGAGATCGCGCATTATTGGAATCTAGAAAATTATCTGCCACAAATCCGAGCGATCAAGTGTATTAATGAATCGTTAAAAAAACTCAAACTGAAAGGCAATACGGGAGGGGTTCCCTACGAATGGTATTATCTAGCGGCACAATACCTGAAACAGCATCCCGGAATCGAGGATATTAGACCGGTTGCAGAAGATTTAATCGCTTTTCTCGCCGCAAAAATCGCCGCCATAGTTGCGGGATATAACTTACCCGATGGTTGGGAGGATTTGCGAGAGTGGGTTAATCAAGTGGTGCAGTTACCCGGTCGGGAATTGGCCCACTCGATCGAAACCTTCCAGAAAGAATTAAACCACTACAACGCCGCTAAAAAACAAGGTCGCGGCCGTCAACTTCTCTGTTCGATCTCCCATTCTCCCTATAGTGTCAGCGAACAGATGGAATCGGCGGTTCTTTTCACTCCCCAAGTCTATACCAATAAACAAATGCTGGCAGGCTCGAACGCCAAACGAAACATTTCCAGTATCGCGGGAACGGAAATGATGTTGCGTCAGATTCTTATGAATCAAACCCAAGCGGTAGGAAAACGTTTCGAGGACGGCAAATATCGCTATCTGTACTTTTACCCGACCTATTATTTTACTCCCGAAACCAATAGTTTTTTACAAAAAGCCTACGCTAACATCGCTCAAACTCGTTTTGATAGCTCGATAAAGTTGCACTTTGTCGATAAGGATCTAGTCGCTAACTTCGATCGAACCCGTTATCAGAGTGTCGATAGTTTCCTGATCGATGAAAAATTAAGGCAGAAAAAGGAAACAATTAACGAGGAGGAAGATGGCAAAAAAGACCGCACTTTTAAACTATCCTATCCCGAAGATAAACCCCTAACCTTTTATTTTATGGCCCTACCTCCAGGCCGCGATCCCACCGATACGGAATCCTGGGTTATGCCGGCATGGTTAGGATTAGCTTTCCCGATGATTTTAGATGTCAAAACGGTGGTTTCTGAGTCTCCTATTCCTCCCTATCGCGACGGTGCGGAATTTGAAGAGACGGTATTTCTCGACAGTGCGCCCCAAGCGATCCGGTCCTTAACCCGATGCGATCGATTCCGTCTCGATCGAGTCTTGAATCCATGGCAAGATAATGACGGAAAAAAATATTCCGCCCCCTTAAATACCCTAACCGCAGCCTATTCTATTCATTTAGACGTGAACTCTAAGCAGGGTAAGACGGGTTATGATCCCAATTGGGGCAAATTAACGGAACTCGCTATCAATTTAGAAACCAGTCCTCTCTATGTTTTTCATTACCTTAAACAGTGGAAACGGGGCAAAGATGCCGATATACCGAGCGCTAATCGAATCGCTCTGTATCTCTACGATTTTTATCCTTGTTTCGATCCCTATGTACAAGCCAACCGAACCAATTTAACTATCGATATGACAGCAGAATCGCCCTTAAATCACCCGAAAAACTTAACCGAATTGTATCGTCAATTCTATCGAGCTAATAAACGATATAACCCGAAAGCGAACGCAGTTTTAAAACCGATCGATGTGGCCGCCGATACGATTCTCAAAGGAGGAATGTATCAGGGAGAAGCCCTAGTCTCTGTAGTAGCGGCGGAAGTGGCCAGCTTAATGAATCGGGTTCATGCTTCTACAGCAGAAGGTCGCTGGATTCTATCCGATCGAGAACAGGAAAGACAGAAAATATTGTCTTTTGCTCGTTATTTTGTGATCGATGTGTTCGAGGGTTCTTTTAAGGGCGATCGAGCGCGTCTAGCTGGCAGACAATTAAACCTCATTCGCGATACCTGCGAATTTCTTTACCGTCTTGAACAGGACAGAGAAAATCAAGAGTTAAAAGTCCAGGGTCAACCTGTGGATGAAGATTCTGAAAACAATAATTAATTCAAGGAGTACCTACCATGTCTTTACTGAAAACCCTCAATTCTAAATTCTTTCATGGCGAGATTCCCTACAAACCGATGGGAAAATACGTTCACTTTTTGACGATTCGAGTCACAGAATCTTATCCTTTATTTCAAACAGATGGAGAGCTAAATAAAGCTCGTGTTCGTGCGGGAATTGATAGCAAAAAAACGATTAGTCGTTTATCGATGTTTAAACGAAAACAGTCAACTCCAGAACGTTTAGTCGGACGAGAATTACTCCGTAAATACAACATTGTAACTGCCGAAGAATGTGAGTACAATGTAAAATTTGCCATGAATAACGCCGACTGTATTATTTATGGTTTTGCCATCGGTGATTCTGGTTCAGAAAAATCGAAAGTAGTAGTAGATACGGCTTTTTCGATCACACCCTTTGATGAATCCCATGAAAGTTTTACTTTAAACGCTCCCTACGAGAACGGTACCATGGCATCAAAGGGAGAAAATAACACAAAAGTAGGAGAAGTGACTAGCAGGATTAGCCAGCAGGATCACATCCGTCCGCAGGTGTTTTTCCCTAGTATTGTCACTTTAAAAGATCCGACAGAAGCGGGTTTTCTCTATGTTTTTAATAACATCCTGCGTACCCGTCACTACGGCGCGCAAACCACCCGGACGGGACGGGTAAGAAATGAGCTTATCGGTGTTATTTTTGCCGATGGGGAAATTGTTAGTAATTTGCGCTGGACACAGGCAATATATGATCGCCTTCCCGATGAAGTATTACACTCGATCGATCCCTTAGATGAGGATTTAGTTATGGAAAAAGCCACCGAAGCAATACAAGCATTAATGGCGGAAGAATTTATCGTTCATACCGATTTTATCGGGGAAAATTTTCAACCTTTATTAACTGAGGTGAAAACTCTCACGGGTACGGAAGCAGGAATTTTATCGATCTTGAACCAAGCGGATAAGGAGTCAAAAAAATACTTTAAACAATATATCGAGAAAAAGAAAGCCGAGAAAAAATAGCTAATTTCGTCGGGTGGGTGTCGCCCACCCTATCATTATGGTACATATTTATTCCTGTCAATTAGAACTGCACGATAGTCTTTATTACGCAACCCGTGAAATCGGCAGACTCTACGAAAGCGAACCCGTAATTCATAATTACGCGCTCTGTTATGCTTTGGGATTGGTAAATAGCGATAGTTATCGTTACTTCTGTTCCGAACAGATTCCACAGTACCAAGAACATTTAAATCCTCTGAACGAAGAGAAAATTTATGTCACTCCCGCACGGGCGATCGCTCATACGGCGGTTCTCAATACTTGGAAATATGCCAATAATAACTATCATGTGGAGATGGAAAAAACCCAGAAAAATATTCCCAGTTTTGGCAGGGCAAAAGAAATCGCTCCCGAAAGTGTTTTTGAATGTTTTATCATTTCCCATCACCCCCTACAACTTCCTAAATGGATTCGTTTGGGAAAATGGATGAGTAAAGCGGAAGTAAAACTGACAGAACTTTCCCTATCAAAACAAAAAGAGGATTTATTTATCTATCCCTATCCTTTAAATCCTCTCGATGTTATGTTTACCCATCAGGTGATTGGCTACGATGTGATTAATATGCCTCCCATTAGTTTAATCCGTAATGTGAGAATGCGCGGGGAATATTACCAAATAAGCGATCGCCCCGATCTGAAAATTCCCGCTCGATTGTCCTATCACTTCGGTTGAAAATTGACCATGACTCTTATCTCTTCTAAATCCCTCACTTTACCGGAATTTTTCTCGCTAACCGCTCCCGATGGCGATATTACCTATGAATTAGTCGATGGAGAAGCGATCCCAAAAATGTCACCGAAATTCTTTCATTCTCGTTTAACTGGTGCTTTATTTCTCGTACTCGATCGCTGGAATCAAGGACGGGGAGAAGTGGGAATCGAATGGGCAATTATTCTAAGCAAAAACGGTCGAGATTGGTGTCCGGTTCCTGATCTCCTCTACATTTCCCCGGAAAGGTTAGGAGATATTCCCCTCACCGATGAAGCTTGTCCCGTTCCCCCGGAATTAGTCATCGAAATTATCTCTCCGGAACAATCTTTCAGCAGCC
>NZ_JAQMSY010000038.1:0-12889 GCF_028329095.1 Microcystis sp. CS-574 | reverse complement strand
TGGGGTTAGAAATAACTAATCCCCCCATCGGATCACGTCGTAATAATCCTAAATCTATTAAATATTGCCTATCATCTGCTAGGGTATCGGGTAAGGTTTGCCCTGCTAAAATTGGTTCAATAATGTTTTTAACTCGTTTTTATCTGAGTCTTTCCGCTAAACTATCTAAATGAGTATCTTGACGAGCAATTAATATCTCCTTAACTGTTAAGATATGTTCTTTAGTAATAGCAATAATTCTATTTTTTACCATTTTTTCTACAATTTCTTTAGCTAAAGCATTGACTAGCCAAGGTTGTCCTTGGGTTAAATCATAAGCTGTTTCTATTGCTTCTGATGTGAAAATTTGTCCAGTTGCTGCTGTATGTTGTTGATATAATTCTCCCACTTCTTCGAGATTAAAATTTCTCATAGTCAGAGAAGCAACTTTGATATTAAAAGGACTGGATGTATTTAATCTATCACTACCTCCCGATGCTACTTTATAATCTCTCACATCTCGTAAACCAATTAATCCTACTGACGAGGGAAAATTTTCTGGACGTTTAGGAAAACCATCTCTTAACTGTCGTAAAATAGAAATTAATGTTTGGTCTTGTAAAGAGTCAGTTTCATCTATAAATAATACTATGGGACGATTGATAGCTTTTGCCCAACCTCTTAAAAAAGCCTTAATTCTGCTTCCTGGTTCTTCCTGTTGCCATTGTTTAGCAGCTGGTTGTAATTCTTCTGGTAAACTATCCTCAATTGTATTATACCATGCCCCTAAAATTGCTAATTCTGCGGCAGTAGGATCATGATTAAATGCACTTCCTACTTCTACAGATACCATGACTGCGGCATAATTTCCAGTATCAGTCAATTGTTTTGCTAGGGATAACATAGCGGTGGTTTTCCCCGTTTGTCGTGGTGCGTGAAGGACAAAATAACTACGTTGTTGAATTAGCTCCTCTAAATCTGGTAATCTGACTGTGGGAGAGAGCATATAGTGGATATCGTCTGAACAGGGACTTGCAATATTAAACCAGCGAGTCATAGAATTTTGGTAATAGATGAACTCTTTAAGTTTAGACATTTTTTATGCTCCCGATACATTATTAAAACCACTAAATTTGCTAATGAGAGTTGGTTAATTCGGCAATTAATTGTTCAGGAGTGATAATTCGTGGTGTGACAATGGGGAAATCTTGAGGATTACGGGTAATAATTGCATCCAATTTATTAACTACCGCAGTAGAGTATTGAATAGAATCTTCAAAATCCTGAAAATTGGTTGTGAAAGCCATTATAATTGCAGCCTGATTTACTGTAGCAATTTGACAAAAAGTAATTAACTGCTTTAAATAAGTAAGCGTCCAATCTCGACCTCTTGCCTTACGGATAATATAATACAAATCACTAAAAGTTGAGGCGGAAATATAACCTGCAATTGTGCCTTTTTCAATTAGTGATAAAACTTGTTCACTTGCATTCCAAAAAGGTTCTCTTTCTAAGGCATTATCAATAATGATATTAGTATCTATCAGGATTTTCACAGGTTATATTTCTCCTTTAAATATTCATATTTAGCTTGATCTGGATCAAAGTCTGCCGGAATGGCAGGGGCATTTTCAAATAAACCCTGAAATGCTTTGATCCTAGATTTTCTTTTTGGTGCTTCTGGTGCTGGTTCAGTGGTTGGGGTTGTGGTATGATCAAGGGTATCTGTGGCTGCCCAAACTACAATTTCCACGTTTCCGGGGGGTAAATTCAGGGGTTCGGTAATCAGCAAGTTACCAGATTGATCAATTTTTCCTTTGAGTTTGTATGCTTGCATGATGTTTTTTATGATACTCTGTTTTTATATCATATCATAGTCAACAAAATTCACGCTCTAAATTTGGGTTTAAATTATGATAACTACACTCATTGAACGAGAAGCAGAACCAATTTTAATTAGTGACTTAACCTGGAGAGAATTTAAAGCTGTTGAACAGCTAATCGATCGCCCAGGGTTAAAGTTATCTTTTTTAGATGGAGTTTTGGAGATTAGAAAAATGCCAGGGAAAAAACACGAAACTATCAAAGAACGTATTGGTGCTTTACTAGAAATTTATTTAGAATTTTTGGGATTAGATTTTACTCCTACTGGTTCTGTCACCTTAGAAAATGAATTTGAAAAGGTTAAAAGAGAAGGTGATAAATCCTATGAGTTGGGAGCAAATAGAAAACATCCTGATTTAGTGATTGAGGTGGTTGTTAGTAGTGGAGGAATTAATAAACTGGAAGCATACAAACGGTTACAAATCCCTGAAGTTTGGTTTTGGATGAACGACGAGTTATTGTTTTATAGTTTAGGAAATGAGGGACATGAGGCTGTTAGTAAATCGCAACTTTTACCGAGTTTAGATGTAGGTTTATTGATGCATTGTATTAACACAGAAAATCATGCTCAAGCACTGCGGGAATTTAGATCAGGGATAAAAATTATTGAATCAACATAACAATATAAAATGGTAATTTTTTCTGCTTATATAAAGATTATGGGTTAACTTAACAGTTGCAGAATGCCGAGAATTAAATTCTCAATATTCCATCACAAGGGAACAAGTTTTTAACCGTTTCATCGCCTCCGTATTATTAGAAGAAAGACGAGCAGGTAATATTCCTGCTTGGGAAGGAATTAGGATTGTAAGAGAAAGAATTTAATAGCGATATGAATCCTTTGAAAGACAGTATTTTTTTGAAAATGCTCTCATTTCATCAACTCAATAACCAATCTAGATGATTCTGTAAACATTGCTTGAGGTCGTAGCGTTGCTTGATAGTTTCCCTGGCATTTAAACGCAGATTTTGCCAACCCTGGGGATAATCTAACACTTCATCCACGCGATCGGCTATTTGTTGGGGAGAAAAGAAATCCACTAATAAACCATTTTCCCCATCGGTAATTAATTCTCGCACGGGGGGAGTATCGGAACCAATCACGACGCAACCCATGGCCATAGCCTCTAACATTGACCAGGACAGCACAAAAGGACGGGTAAGATAGATATGGGCCGCCGATGCCTGTAAAACCTGTTTATATTGACCGTAGGGCAGAGAACCGGTAAAATGCACCCGGGATAAATCTAAAGAAAGGCTTTCTAACATCAATTGTTTATAGGTTTTGCCGTCCGGTAGAGTTTTTCCATAAGCGACTCGATCCTCCCCGACAATCACCACATGACAGTTAGGCCGACGGGCTAAAATTAGGGAAACAGCCGTCATAAATTGGGGAAAACCGCGATAGGGTTCCATTCCCCGGGTTGCATAGGTGACAATCTCCTTAACACCGGATAAATCTAAACCTATCTCTGGAATGACTAACTGCACATCGGGACGGGGACAGAAATAGTCCGTATCGATGCCATCGTGTAAAACCGTCAGTTTCGAGTGAAATTCGCTGGGAAATTGTTGTTTTTGCCAGATAGTCGGCGATAAACCTCGATCGCAACTGACCAGATCGATGAGGATCGTCGCATTTTTAATTCTAATCCGGGCCTCGGCATCAGCATTAAGGGGATCCGCCGGATCAAAATCGGCATCGGAACCATGGGCATGATAAAACCATTCAAAATAGGCTAAAAACTTAGTTTTCGGGAAAATATCCTTGATAAATAGGCCCGGCCCCCAGCCAGAATGTGCATAGACAATATCGGGATAAAATCCTTGATTTTTCAGTTGTTGGCAAACACCATAAACCGCTTGACCTTGTAAAACCGCACTTTCAAGGGGACGGACATAATGATGGGTTTGGGGAGAAACAGCGCGACTTTCCTTGTAAATAAATTTTTTTACCCCCGCTATCTCTCCCTGCTGCCGGGTAGTGCCGAAAATCACTTGATTTCCGGGGTCTTGAGCCAAAACCGTGATTAAATGGCGAAATTGGGCGGGAAAATTGGAATGAAGGAATAAAAATTTCATCGCGGGTAAAGGTTTAGAAAAAGCGATCGCTAATCGTACATTGTCCCTGAAAACGGAGCAGATGATCGCATAATACCAAAGCCATCATCGCTTCCACCATGGGGACCGCTCGGGGTAAAACGCAAGGATCGTGTCTTCCTTTGGCTGCCAGGGTGGTTTCTTCCCCGCTGCGCGTCACGGTTTTTTGTTCTTTACCGATAGTCGCGGTCGGTTTAAAAGCGGTGCGGATAATAATATTTTCACCGTTACTGATTCCCCCTTGGATGCCCCCCGAACGATTGCTATTGGTGCGAATTTCCCCGTTATCATCGATAAAATACTCGTCATTGTGTTCGCTGCCGGTTAAGAAGGTTCCCGCGAATCCCGATCCGATTTCAAATCCCTTACTCGCGGGTAAGGACATCATCCCCTTAGCTAAATCGGCTTCTAGCTTATCAAAAACGGGTTCTCCTAGACCTTTCGGCACATTTCTGGCTACACATTCCACCACACCGCCGATCGAGTCCTTATTCAGGCGAATTTGGTCGATCAGGGCGATCATTTGGGCGGCCGTTTCCCCGTTGGGACAACGCACTATATTACTTTCCACCTCGTCGAGGGTGACGGTGTTGGGGTCGATGATTGCCTCAATATCTTTAATTCGCTTCACATAACCGATAATCTCGACATTATAGACAGATTTAAGGATTTTTTTAGCGATCGCTGCTGCGGCCACCCGGCCGATGGTTTCCCGGGCCGAGGATCTGCCTCCTCCTTTCCAGTTGCGAATGCCGTATTTTGCTTCGTAGGTGGCATCCGCATGGGAAGGTCGGAATTTCTCGGCCATTTCGTTGTAATCTTGCGAACGAGCATCCTGATTCCGCACTAGAATAGCGATCGGTGTACCGAGGGTTTTGCCGTCAAAAACGCCCGAAATTATCTCACAAATGTCATTTTCTCGACGCGGGGTCACGATTCTGCTTTGTCCCGGTTTGCGACGGTCTAAATCGATTTGTATCTCCTCTTCGGAAATTTCTAAGCACGGAGGACAACCATCGATAACCACTCCTACCCCACCCCCGTGAGATTCTCCAAAAGTGGAAACCCGAAATAGTCGTCCGAAAGTGTTACCCATAATCTCAATATCTACTAAGCCTCAAGCTTTTATTGTACCTGAGCGGTTATCAGTTATCAGTGATCAGTTATCAGTTATCAGTTATCAGATGTGAGTTTTTAGTGGACAGTCTTAAGTAGAAAATTGCCGTTTTCTTGTCACTGATGCCATTTTTCAAAAGTAATCGCAGAGATGGTTAATTTCCCTTACCCCCACAACCAAAGGGAGAGGGGAGTAAAATGCCGGCTCTCTTATTCTTTGTGTGATAAGTTTAACTTATATAAGACCGATCAATCTTTGTGTCCTTTGTGTTTTTGTGGTTCGTTCCATTTGCTCGCCAGCAGGAATGTATTTTAGAATACATTTTACCCACCAAACCCAAGAGAGTAAAATGCCTGCTACGAATAAAGGAAAATACTATGATTACTGTTTACTGATCACTGTTCACTGATAACTGAAAGGTCTCCTGTCTTCAGGTTAAGCTCCCAAAAAAAGGCTATTCTTTACCTTATATTCCTCGGCGAAAATTTGATGACTTCTTTGTTAGTTCACACATACCCTTCTCTTGTCAAGGGTATTTTAATTAAACGTTACAAACGCTTTTTTGCCGACATACAACTGGACAACGGAGAATTAATTACGGCCCATTGCGCTAATACCGGACCGATGACCGATGTATGCGTAGAAGGTCAACCGGTTTATCTTTCTCGCAGTGATAACCCGAAGCGAAAATTAGCTTACACCTGGGAGATGATTCAACTGGGGGAGACTTGGGTGGGAGTTAATACCAATCTTCCTAATCAGGTGGTGAAAAATGCCCTGTTGCAAGGGGTTTTTCCCGATTTGGTCAAAAATGACACCGAAGTGCGATCGGAAGTGGCCTACGGTCAAAATAATGGCAGTAGAATTGATTTTCTTTTGACCCATGAGGATAATTCCCTCACCTATATCGAGGTTAAAAATACCACTTGGAATCAGGGAGAAACGGCACTTTTTCCCGATACTGTCACCACGCGGGGACAGAAGCATTTACAGGAATTAATGGCTTTATTGCCGGCAGCGGAGGCGATTATGCTCTACTTTATTAATCGGGGTGATTGTGACCGGTTTGCTCCGGGGGATAGTAAGGATGCTAAATACGGGCAGTTATTGCGTCAAGCAGTGGCTAAAGGAGTCAAGGTTTTATCCTGTCGCTTCCAAGTGACACCCACGGGAATTTATTATTTAGGTTTGGCAGAATTGCAGCTGTGAAACGAGTAGTTTAGATCGGCCGGCTTTTGACAAAATCCCCTGAACCGCAACTGACCTTGAAAAGCTTAGAGACACAGTTACCTGTGCCTCTAATGGGGATTTTTGTCGATACATATTTGAGGTAATTTGTCAAGGTTTTTGATAACTAATTCCGTGGCGCATTTTCTCTAATTTCTGTTGCACCTGAGCATCGAGAGAATGGAATAAAAAACGCCCTTTGGGACTTTGAGAAGAACTCTGGGATTTTCTCAGACGACGACCGGTTAAATCCACCTCGACTTCCAGACGTTGAGCGGAAATCCAGTGGGCCCCATAACCCATAACGGTCATTTTTTGGGCATTATCAGAGGTAGCGACGATAATCCGTCCGATAGCTGGGGCGCGATCGTGCCAAAAATCGGCGCAGGTTTTCTCGATATAGGTGTCGGCGGTTTGAGCGTGAGCGGTAAAATAAACCGATAAATGGTTAGTGTAGCGTTCTTGGCTGCCGGGGGTATCTTGAAGGTAGGAATCGAAGACGATTTGGGTTTGATAACCCTGATGGTGGGTGTAACCGATTAGGGTTTCAATTAACTTGTCTCGCGCCGGTTCGAGACCGTGGCGATCGCTAATTTTTTTCAGGGACGGCCAAGCACCGATGACGTTGTAGCCGTCAACCAGCAGAAGGGAACGATCAGAAGAATTAACCATGGCTTTGAGAGTAATTGGTGTAGCATTAAGGGCAGTTCTAAAAAACAGCATCCTAATGATATTAACAAAAATTTAGGATTCTCCCGCCGCACTTGCCAATAATCTCGCTTTTAATTCTAGGGCATTTCCCTGATCCGTTACCTTACCCTCCTCTAACAAAAATGCCCCATCGCTGTAATCCAATTCCTCCAGGCGATGCGTCACCCAAAGGGCTGTAATCCCTCGGTTTTTGACCAATTTCTGCACTTGAGAGACTAATTCTAACTGGGTATCCCCATCCAAAAGGGCGGTGGGTTCATCAAAGAGCAAAACCTCGCAATGACGAGCTAAAGCCCCCGCAATGGCGATTCTTTGCTTTTGTCCGCCACTGAGAGCATAGATCGGTCGTTTTTCCATTTCTAATAAATTCACCGCCCCTAGGGATTCCCGCACCCGCGCCCGAATTGCCGGCGTGGATAAACCCTCGGATACCAACCCAAAAGCCACATCTGCCCCCACTGTTGGCATAACTAACTGATGGTCGGGATTTTGAAAAACAAAACCGAGGGGGTTAGGTATCTCTATTTCCCCGCGACTAGGTTTTAATAATCCCGCTAAGAGCCGCAGCAGGGTTGATTTACCGCTGCCATTTGTCCCCAACAACATCCAAAATTCCCCTCTAGGAACTTGCAAAGAGCAGCCATTTAATACTGATTTCCCATTCGGCCAGCTAAACCAGAGGTCTTTTACTTTTATAGTCATGAATTATCAGTTATCAGTTATCAGTTATCAGTTATCAGTGATCAGTTTTGAGTTTTGAGTTTTCAGTGGAAAGTGTTATCTAGGCGGTTGCCGTTTTCTTTTCACTGATTACTGGTTACTGCTCACTGATAACTGATTAAAGAACTATTCTGTGGCTCAAGCGACAAACCCCGGCGCTCTACCAGTGGAGGCAGCCCCGGATTTTTGTGACACAATCACCGCACTGATCTGATCGCTCAAAACCGCCACCTTTTTATCGGTTTGTTTTTCGCAGGTTAATTCTAATAATTCTGGATTCGGCGATCGCATAGAGTTAATAATTGTTTGATACAAAGCATCTGCTCCTGCTTCTTCCTTACGCTGCAAGGAAATGGGGATGGGGGAGAGTTTCAGGGTAATATCGATCGAATACATAGTTTAGCGTTCCCTTCCAAAAAACAAGTCAAAAACCATTGTATAGCAGGGCTTGGGTGTTGGGGTTTTAGGGTATTAGTGATCAGATGTGGGTTTTCAGTTCACTGATTGCTGTTCACTGTGGGGATAACCCTAGCATCATAACCGATTGACTTTCATTCAGTAGTCGGTGTGCAGAGACGTTGTTAGCTGGCAATCACTTGCTTGAATGAATGTGCATGGTGCGTTCCCCAAAAATCTATCGGTGCAGCAGTAGGATCCAGATTAGGGAACGCACCCTGCATCGATAGCGATCGCACTATGGAGCGCAGCGGAATTGCCGTCCGCTGCAGCGCATTGTTGGGAGTCCATAAGTCTTTTGATCAGAGCATTACTCATTAGAATTGCTTTTTGGTGATCATTTTGTGCAATACTAATTACTTCTTCAGCATCTTCATCACTGATCATTTCAAGTTGTTTCTGGCTTGGACATAGGCTATCGTTCAAATCCCTTGGTTCAAACTTGTCTAATTCATCACCATAACTTCGTTTATTTATTTTTATTATTTCCTGTCCAATATCACTGAGCAAATACACAAATAATTTATTAATACATTGTTCTCCGAATTTATTTGGATAAAAGGAATGAAAGCAGGTAAAATTTATTGCTGTTGTGAAATTGCGTATTACTTTTAACCTGCCCCTGCTAAAGACGCCGAATAAAATTGGAGCCGGTTTTCTCTTTTCAATTTTGTACCAGGTGTTCCTTGTTTTTGTAAGATACCTCTCATGGTATCCCAATTTTTCGCCTTCTTTTATGTAATTTCGTATTTCAGAGTTGTCGTGATCTTTTACATCTAAACAATGGACTGGCTTATCCTCATTGTATAGTATATTAAAATCATGCTCAGTAAATACTGCTTTGCGGATTTGAGAGCTTTTTGTAATACACTTACAAATATTATTATCACTCAACTTCCGTTGCTCAATTTTTGATTTTTTTAACGCAAAAAATTCATTTGCGCCAGTAGCAATACCTCTCGTAAACGTACCGTATAGGGACAACTTACAGAAGCCATTTGGAGATACTTGTTCAGTGAACAATGATGAAATGATAGGTGTCCACTTTTGGTTGTATGGTAAATTCGATGGTTCGATTTCCCACTGATAGAATTTACTAATATCAGATATTTTATCTATTTCATCACTTTTTTTGATCTGTAAAATTTTAATGGTTTCTTTTTTTCCGTCATTTTTACAAAGAAGCACACAAACGGTTGTCGTTGCCTCTGGGAAAATTTCTTTTTCATTGGCAAAGATTATTATTTGCTTCAATAAATGATTTTCAAGGAGACTTTTTTTGATTTCTTTTCCGTAGCCAGTATTAAAAAACTCAAAAGGCATAATATACGCCAAGTTACCATTGATTTTAAGTTCTCTTAAAGACTTGACAAGGAATACGGAAGAGATATTAGAGTAACCGATAAGTTTCTTACCTATTTTTTCTTCAATTTTTGGTAATATATCATGACGCTTAAGAAATTTCTGAAATCGCATATATGGTGGATTACAAATGATACCGTCAAATTTTTCAGTTTCAGCTTCGAGGTAATCACTATTGATAACTCTCAAATAAGGACTGTCACCATTACGATTGAGAAACTCAAATATATTTCTATCAATCTCATATCCAATGAAATGTACTTGATTACCTGAAGGTATTTTTATTGCTTCATCATAAAAAACGCCTAAGCCAAACGCTGGGTCTAATACTGTTTCTGGATTATCTTTTAAAACCCACTGTACCATGAGGCGAGCAACGCACATAGGTGTAAAAAACTGACCGTAATCCTTCCTATGATTAAGTGGAGTTTCAGCTATATATTTTAACTCACGCATTAATAACATCCCTTAGAAATATTTTATTATCAAGGTATCCCTTGCCGCCTGCAAAAGTCACATAAAAAAGCAGACGACCCCTGTCTAATTCTTTCAGAGCCGATTTATGTTCAGGCATATCAATTTTTCCAAGGACTTCTTTCCCAATTTGCACATTGATCTTGATCGTAGTTTTACCTTGATTTTTTACATCTCTTTCTATTGAAAAATTATTTCCATCATTGTTATCGTTTGAGACCAGTGCCAAAATATCCTTGATTGTAAATTTTCTTAAATTGCTGCCTTATCTGGCATTATACCTGATCTGAATCTACTGCGAGACAATCGCTTGCGTTAAAACAAAATAAGGCGCGTTACATTTTATTAACGCACCCAAAAAGATCGGAGATCACACTCGTTGCAATGTGCTCCCTTACAACGCATTTCTAGAGATTTTACCCCTTGTGTAACCCATTAAGGAAGGGAGGAAGACCCTCCCTTTTTTCATTCCAAAGCCGCACAAAGACAAAGCTCACCATATGCTATCAAATCTTCTGTCTGTAGAAATTCTAAGAACTTGTCTAAAATTTTCTGGGTACGATCAATTACTTGTTTCTCTTCAAATTCGCTGTAACCAATGAGATCAGCTATTTCAGCAATTCTACTCGCATCTTTGTTTTTTCCTCCTCGCCTTTTACCGCTGTATATTTTCTTCTTATCTTCGAAGCGATAATCAGAAGCCCTAATATTTATACTAGCCTCAAGTAATATTTTGTTGCCTAAAGAATCAATATTCGTCTCCGATTTGAGTCCGTTTTCTATTTCTTGGCGCTTCTTCGAATAAATATGCTCTAAGTGGTAAATTTCCTTAACATCAAGAAGCTGTTGATTTGGAAATGTGAAGGCATACCATGTAATCAGGGAGCGAGTGATGCTCCTTTGATTAGTAAACACATAGTTTTCAAAGAATGAGCGTGTTTGCACATGGTTGAATTTGTACTTAGAAAAAGTTGCATCAGTACCATTTACAATGTTAACCATCTCATCATATATGGGGGTACGCAACGCATTTACGCCAGGGTTTGTAACAGCATAAGCAAATATGAAGGCTGTAATTCTATCTAAAAACTTGCTGAACTTTGTATCTTCCAACATCCCATCATCTGTTCTGTTCTGCAAAAAATACACTGATGTTATGTTCTGCCACATACTATTAGGTGCATAGTTTAACACAAAAAGCTTCTTAAGAATATTTTCAGAAAATCGGTTTTTGTCTTGGTTAAAAACGCTTTCCCAAAATAGGGCAAGAGCTTTTAGCTCGTCAATTGTATGGCGTTGTTTTAGATACTGATACTTATTGCGTTCATAAAATTTTCGCAGAGCTTCAGTTGTTGAGCTTTTGTTCCCTTCTTTAGCACGCAAAAAATACATATAACGTGCAAATAGCTCATCCATTGGTGTGCCAGTGATTGGTTTGAACACCGAGCCTGTTATTTCTTCAAGCCTTTTCCATTCAGAAATAAACTCATCTTTATTGCCGAGCGTGCTATAGTATTTGTAGAATTGAGCCTTGAATATGTCTGCATCTGATAGTGGTAGACCACGATCATTAAGCGTCGAAAAAATACGAAGAGCCGTGTCTTGTGACTCTGCTTCAATAGGCAGAAAGATACAATTACCTAAAGTACGAGCAGGTAAATAAGGGAACAAACCAGGAAATTCTTGCAAAAAATTGTCAATCTTTTTCTGAAAGAATTGATAGTTTAGGATATATTGACTCTTGGCACCTTGTTTAACTATTCCTGTACGTAGCAGTTCAAGTAATTCTTCTTTGTCATTATCTGTGGCGACATCCGAATCAATTTTTAGCGTATTCTTATCGGCTGTGCCGAAAGTATCCGTTTTCCAGATGCATTTCTCAATGCGATCACGAGTACGTATTGAGTTTGTATCCTGCATATTGGCGAACTTATCATAGAATGCTCGCAACATAAGCATTAGGGTTGTAAGCCGCTGCTGGCCATCAATAACCTCTGACTTACCATTTTCGTTTTTATAAGTAACAATAGAACCAAGAAAATACTCTTCATTCTCATCAAATGCTTCGTAGTTATTGTCAGGGAAAGAGAATAAAAAAATATCATCCCACAACGTTTGACATTGCTCTTCATTCCAAGCATAAGGACGCTGGTAGTCGGGTATGAGAAAATCAGCTTTTTTGTCTGACAATAGCTCAATAATCGTTTTTTGATCTACATTGAGTTTTGACATCTTATTCCCTATTGTTGAGAAGCCTAACTATTAATTATACTGCTCCCTGCGGTCGAGCAACCTCCTCTATTATAGTATCCCACTTCCATCGGTCTAACACCCCTTAATAGGACTTAATAGCGCACCGTGCGGTTTAATCACCTCAATTTGGGGATAATTACCGCACAGAGGTGTCCAGCATTCCACTAAAGACGTGAAGACGACAATACCAAGCAATTGAGGCGGCATATCTCCCCATCTCCCCAAACCCCCCCGCAACGCGCACGAAGTGGTCTCCTCCCGCAACGCCCAGCAAGTGGTCTCCCCGAAAAATTTTAGATTTTCTTAAGATCGACCCAAAAAACATTAGCCATTTTTTCCAATATAGTGTAAGTTAAGAAAAGTAAAGATTTCTCACAATTCTTCAACACATCTGCTGGCCTGCTCGGATAGATGGAGAAGAGAGCGCGGAATCTTAGCAATAATATACATTTTTCGGAGAAAACCCCCATGACCATTGCTGTCGGACGCGCCCCAGAAAGAGGGCTGTTTGATGCTCTCGATGACTGGCTCAAAAGAGACCGTTTCGTCTTCATCGGTTGGTCTGGTTTACTACTCTTCCCCTGCGCCTTCATGGCCCTAGGTGGA
>NZ_JAQMSY010000037.1:0-14687 GCF_028329095.1 Microcystis sp. CS-574 | reverse complement strand
GTTGACCTGAGAGCGGTAAATCTTTGACTAAATGTCGATGATTTTGGTGAAGTTTATCGCTCTCTAACCCACAACGAGGACAGGCTGCTTTTTTATTTTTCGATTCGATTCGGAAAACTATACCGATATTTTCTAGGTGTCAATAGCCTTGAATACAGGTTCCTTGTAGGTTCAAAAATTTGTCAAGTATCATAAGTAAAATAATCTCGTTTTCGGCAACTATATCAAATCTTAACTCAATTGTCTATCTTTTGGCATTAACCTGTTTGTGCCTTAAGTCCTTCCCTGTATGGATTTCAGCTACTTTTGAGCTTAGGTACTCTCATCGAATTTTATTTTAAGTTAATTATTCGCATAACAATTCCCGAAGAGCCACAATGCCAAGCTCTGACAGCAGATAATTGACACTCTGGTAATTTCTTTAGAGGAAATCACCCTAAATCCTTTCTAAAAATTGGGTTGGCGTTGAAAGCGTAAAAGGATAGGTATAGCTAACCCAATGGGAATAGCTAAAGTCATTAAAAAAGCTTTTGTCATCATGCCTAGGGTGGTGGCAAGTAATAAAGAACTAGCATTCTCTGGTATGGTCATAATCTGAATTAAGCCGCTTGCTGCTTGAAACGCAAAGATTCCTGGTACTATTCCCACTACCGCCCCAAAAGCGATTACAGCCGGTGGCGCATGAAAACGATGAGAAAAATAAAGCGCCATTGTCCCAACAATAGCAGAAGCAATTAAATTACCCCAAATAATACCTGGTCCATGGTCAATACACAACCATCTTACCCCATGTCCCACCATGCCACAGATAATGCAAGCCCATAACATTTTCGGCGGCACATTAAAGAAAATGGCGAACCCCATAGCCGCTAATCCAGCAAAAATAACATCTTCAAATAGAGGCAAGGGAGAAACAGGATTACTGACAGGCAGCAAGGCGTTTGTAACCGTTGTCGAGAGAAGTAAACCAAAGGCGATTGAACTAAGAATCACCAAACTATACTCTAGACGTGCCATGCCCATGGGAATATGATTCTCGACTAAATCTAAGACTCCATTAATCAGATGAACCCCCGGTACTAACATCATCGACGGGATGAGAAAACAGATATTAGGAGTAGAACTCCATCCCAGTGGGCCTGCCACTCCCCCGATACATCCCCCCAAAAAAGCAGCTAAAAAATTAAGTAAAAAAGGATTAAAATGCCTTTTCCCCAGTTCTTGCCGTAAGATAACGCCCACTGCTGTAGCAATTCCCGTAATCACAAAGGAAGCCCAGTCTCCCTGAAAAATACGGGCTAAACTTGCCCCTGTAAGGCCTAACATCAGAATAATGAACCAGCGAGGGTAATAAATAGGAGGATATTTATCGATCTTTTCTAATTTCTCGATTAACTCAGTCAAGGTTAAACGATTTTGCTGAAACTTTTCGATCGATAAAAAAACCTGAGTAATTAAAGCCATATTAACGGCAATGCTGGTGATGGGACGACTAAAGTGTGAGGAATATTCATTTTCACTCTTTACGGTTAGTTTAATGGCTTCATATTCACAATATACCCGGACTTCTACCCCGAATTTTTCCGCTAATTGTTGAATGGTTTGATGCACTCGTTCGGTGGTGGTACTGTGCTGCAATAAGATGCGGCCAGTTAAGAGCATCAGGTGAAAATAATCGGGAAAAGACGGAGATTTAGGGGATAAATAGGATTTTGAGGTGAAAGGATCGCACTCCACTTTGGTTTTTCTCCTTTTTTAATTAGAAATTAGACTTTGTGAAAAACCTACACTTGTGTCATCATACCGCACCTACATCTAAAAGAGTTGACTCTTCCAACCTGATGGAGCAAACTGTATAGTAAAATACGAATTGGATTTTGGATTGTCTGTTGGGTTCCAGTTTTAGGATAAACCTCGAAAATGGGATGCTCCCCCCAAATAGACATTTGCCTCGTTTAAGGTTAGACTGAGCTTAACTGGAAATATTTGTCTTTGCTTATGTAAGTCGGGACTAATAAAGCCGCTGCTAAGTACCTAAGCAAAATTAATTACACATATCTAACCACCTCTTACCTCTTGCCTCTTGCCTATCTTCACTAGGAAATTAATTTTGCACGACTACTTATCTATATTTGTATAGTTTTTTTATTGCAATCTAACAGGAGTTTAACTTATGAGTCAGATAGCTATCGATAAAATTTACGAGACAGATTTCTATCAATGGACAATGAAACAAGCCCAAGCATTAAAAGAACAAAATGTCCAAGAATTGGACTGGGAAAACCTGATTGAGGAGATCGAAGCTTTGGGACGTAGTGATTATCAAGCAGTGGTCTTCTTACTAACTCGAATTATGCAACACTTTCTGAAGATTGATTATGCTAATAAGCCTGAGTGTAATCGCCATTGGCAAGCCGAAATCAAAGCTTTCTCTAACACTCTTAAGCGTCGCTACAGTCCATCAATGAAGCCTAAGCTAGAAGTAGAATGGCAAGGGATCTATTCGGATGCAGTTGACCTGTATTTGATTGACTCTCCCCCTTCTAACATCCCTGAAACCTGTCCTTATCATTTTAATGATTTATTTTGATGCCAGAAACTCACCTTGATTTCTTAAAACTTAGGCAATTCCACAGGCTAGAAGCCTGTTACACACAGGTTATATTTACCTCGTTTACCTCGTTCCCAAGTTCTACCTAGTAACGCCATTTTCAGGTTCTACCTGGAGAATGATATATATGAATAAGGCAGAGCTTTGGAACCAGAATACACAGGTTATATTAGAAGTCTGTTTCACCATTAAATGAGATTAGAAATTATGTTTACCACTAAACCGATGACTACTGCTACTAAGATAAAAGAGAGGATGGAATGAAAGAGTGTCATGCGTCGCATCGCAACACTTTCAATGGATACGTCCGATGTTTGGTAACACATAGCGATAGTAAAAGAGTAATACATGAAATCCCAATAATCCACCAGTTCTTGATTGGGAAAGTCTAAACCTTTGCGGTAAGCGGATGAATCTTCTGCGGATAGTTCATCGTAGTAGAGTCTGGCATAATACAGAGCGAAAAAAGTATGTACCAGAGTCCAAGACAAAAAGATCGCTAATAGGGATAATCCCATGTGCAAATTCGTCAACAAGGGAGACCATTGCTTCGAGTTGTTGAGCAATAAAGAAAGAGCAATTAACCCCATACCAGAAAATAGCAGCACAGCAAATAAAGTGCTAATACCCTTGGGTTCTTGCTGTTGAGACAAGCGAAAGGTATCTTCCGCAGTCGCTTTGGACATTTGCACTGCTAAAACACTCAAATAACTTAGTATCGCTAGATCGTAAGCCAAGAGAAACCGCAATTCCTGGTAAAATTCTCCCGTGATTAAATAAACGAAAATTGCCACTGTCAGCGTGAAGAGAAACCGGTTGATGGGAGAAGTCAGCCGAAAAATCATTTTTTGCTTGGCGGTCATTTTTAAGAGCCTTGATTTTCACAGATCTAGTTTAGTTGAAACGGTATGGGTTTCTCAGGATAGCCTAGCAGTCAATTCTCCGGTGAGAGCAGACAACTGGCCCCTCTTTTCCCTTCGGGTAAAAATTCTCGATCGAATTGGCAATTTAGTCCTAGACAAGGCCTAATCAATTGCGCTCCTCGTACCTGAAATAGAGACTGCGAGCCTGTATTTTGGAACTTTTAAAGGTATTTGCGATATTTTTTCAATCGAGCTTCTCCAATAACGGCTAGACGCTGCACATCGGCAAGGCATTGCTCCAATTCGGCGATCGCCTGCCTTTGCCCCGCTGCCAACTCTTGCCATTGTGCCTCAGACTCTGGGGTTTTGGGGAAGGCCACCAGCGCACCACTGCCGGTGCTGGCAGCGCAATCTATGGTTGCCGGACTGTGGACGTACCACCGCCTCAGCCAAGCTGAACCGATCGCTGCCACCGGCTGTAAGGCGGCGAGGCAGTCTTCTAGTTTCTCGATTGATTCAGCCTGCTCTTGACACTGGCGCTGCCAAGAATTGACGGGTAAGGCTTCCAGCTGCCGATAAACTAAAGTTTGGCTCGTTATCTCGTTTAGAGGAATTTTTTCATCTTTACTTTTCCCTGTCTGGGGACTGACCACTGTTTCGGTCTGTTCCACCTTTGCATCGGCCAGATTTTCCCTCACCGGCAATTTTTCTTCTGGGGGACGAGGAACTTGTTTTTTCGCCTTGAATTCGGCTTTTTGGGGGACTTCTGCCCCTGGGTTCGCTGAAGGTGCGGCCTTGCCGATCGCAGTTGCCAGTTCTTGCTCTAATTGCGCGGGAGAAATTTTCCCTTCAGCAAAGGTGACAATGATTGAGTTAGCCAAGGGGTTAATGCGGACGCTGGTAACGCTTTCTAGAGCAGCGATCGCTCCCTGGAGAATATTTTGTCCTGTTAGGTTTTGGCGCAGGAAAGGGACACGCAAGCGGATTCGCCCAGGAAGTGAGCTAACCACTTGATAGGAGATTGGGGGGGTAGCATTTGTGGAAAATTCAGACGTGCCACCAAATAGCATATTGACACTCCCGTCGCTAAAAGCGAAGGATTCTTGGTTCATAGAGTTTCCTTAATCTGGCAGGACGTATCCAGCATTCGCCAGAGGGAATCTCTCCCCAAGCGTATTAGTTTCGGTGTGTCCCACCGTACTTAGTCCCTTTTTGAGAATGTTGATAGCGGCGTTAATGTCTCTATCTTCTACATAACCACAATGGGGACAAGTATGGGTTCTCGTAGATAGAGATTTAGGGACTTTTTGACCACAATTAGAACAATTTTGACTCGTGTTATGGGGGGCTACTGCTACCGTAGCCTTACCATATTTAAAACCAAAATATTCTAACCATTGTCGAAAAATAGACCAAGCCACATCATTAATAGATTTAGCTAGTCTAGAGTTTTTTACCATGCTTTGAATATTTAAGTTTTCGTAGGCGATGAAATCGTTAGATTTAATGACGCGCAATGCCTCTTTTTCGACAAAGCCTTTACGTTGCCTACTTACTCTTAAATGCTTTCTAGCATATCTCTTTCTAGCTTTTTGGTAGTTGTTTGATTGGGGTTGACCTTTTCTAAACTTTTTAGATTTCTTCCGATTCAGTCGATTTAATCTTTTTTCTGCCTTGCGATAGTATTGCGGTATCTCTACCGTTTCCCCATCACTGTTAGCGTAGAAAACTTTTAAACCTACATCCAATCCCACACATCTTTTTGTTGGTTCTAGGGGTTTAGCATATTCCCGAATATCAACGCTAAGACAGAATTGGACATAATAACCATCCGCTCGTTTAACAATCCTAACTCGTTTAATTTGGTCAATAGGGTAAAAGTTTAGGTCTCTAGTTCCTTTTAGTTTAACCGTGCCAATGTTTTTCTTATCTGTAAAAGTGATTTTCTTTCTATCCTCCGATAATTTCCATCCAGAGTTTTTATATTCCACAGAACGATTATTTTTCTGAAACTTGGGATAACCTTTTTTACCTTTAACCTTTTTCTTACAATTGTCATAGAAACGAGCAATAGCTGACCAAGCTCGTTCTGCCGATGCTTGTCTGGCCGTAGAATTTAGAGTATCGACAAACTTGAACTGCTTGGCGAGAACTGCACAATATTTATTGAGAGAATATTTATCGATTTTGTCTTCTCTCTTGGCATCCATCCAAAGCCTTAAAGCCTTATTACGGATGAATTGTACTGTACGAATAGCTTCATCAATGGCAGAACACTGACTTGGTTTGACCACGGCTTTCGTTTCTAAGACAATCATTGTTTATCAACCTCAAACAACTTATTTTATCTTAACCTTTAGAGCATCGGATTGTCAAGATTTCAGTGAACATTGAGCTTTTACATTGAGCTTTTACATCGAAGCCCCTCGAAATGTGTCGAAATGTCGTGCTTCGTGTCACTGAGCTTGTCGAAGTGCTGTTTTATACTGGTCGGGGTTTCATCCCGTCGCTAAAAGCGGGGGTCTTTACCCCGACATTCAAGATAAATCTCCGCTGCTCACCAAGACATTGACTGCGAATTCCTTGAGTGCGACGACGCAATGGTGTCCGAAATATCCTAACCCACAGACTAAAAATTGATCTAGTTTTAAGTTGCCATTACTGAAGTTAGGAGAGTTCACATTTACCTCTGACTAATTTTTAGTTTCTGGTAAAAACTGAATGATATGTTTTCTAAATTCGTCAGCGACTTCTTTCGCCTCTTCTAAATACTTTTCATAGCGATGGGGATCTTGTAAAATATTAATTCCCCCTTGATTAAAGTCTTTTTTTTCTGCCCATTCTCGGGCAATTTCTTCAATGGGGTCGCAACAGAGATGAAGTGCCTTCTCAACGATTAGCTCTTTCAAATGTTCGTGCATATATTCTCGGGTCATTGTTGAACTACTCCTTAAGTGTGGTCTGCTGAAAAAGTTTTTCGTGGGGGCAGGGTGTAGGGTGTGGGGTGTAGGGTTTTACCCATTTTCATCTGGTAAATTACCTAATTTTCGGGGAAAAAGTCCCCGAATTTTCGCCCCGATCACTCTCGGCTGGAACTTTTTGAGGTCAAAAAAGTCTAAAAGTCTTATCCAACAAGTTTTTTAGATTTATTCAGCCAACCCTAATTAATTTTGCTTAGGTATTTGATACTTTCCTTGAGATTTTAAAGGAGGGGGCTAAGAGAATGCCCCCCTACAAAATTGCAGTTATCGAGTGGGTTTCTCGATCGGTCAATTAGGGATTAGGATTGGGACGTTTCCTCTACGGAAGTGATTTGAGTCGTATTTCTTGCCGCCTCTGTTTCCGCTTTCGCTTCTGCCACTAAATCTTGCCAAGATTGACCAGCTTCGGCAAAAGTAGCTTGCAGTTTTTCACTAGCTTCCATCCCTAATTTGATCCCGCTTTTGGCCGCATTGCGACCTGTATCTGTAATGGCTTTGCCGGTCTGGGGACTAACTAAACCAACTAGGGAACCCAATACTAAAATTGCGACGACTCCAACACCGCCAACAACCAGTAATTCTTCCATAAAAACCTCCTGAATGAGTTGTTCACTATTAACTGTCTATTTTTCGCTAGTTGCCTTAGCTTTTTTAGCGGTTCTGATTTCGGCCTGTGCTTCCGCTACCAGATCGTTCCAGGATTCGCTGGCCTCAGCTAGATAGGTTTGCACGGTGTCAGCGGCCTCTGCACCCCACTTGATTCCCTGTTTAGTCATGTCGCGCCCGGTTTCGGCGACCTTTTCCCCAGTTTCAGGGTTGCTTAAGGCCCCAATAGCGGGGGCAATCGCCAGTGCCGCCAAACCAACCCCTAGGGCGAAAATCGGTTCAATACCTAATAAAAATTCCATGAGACCTCACAAATTTGCTCGATTTTGGATTTTGACTGTTAGACGTTCGCCGCATCTCGATAGGTCGTCTTCTCGCCACCGAGGGCCGGGCGCAAGCCGTTCAGTCCGGCTAAAATTGCCGAACCATTATTGATGATAATCGCTAGGATCGGATCGAGGGCAAAGAGGACCCCCACCGCCAGCGCCCCAAAGTTAGGAATTCCCACAATTAAGGCATTTTGGTAGATAATGTCCATCACTTGCTTGCTGATCTCGATCGCATGGGTCAAGCCGCTGAGATCGTTATCCATCAGTACCACGTCGGCAGTTTCCCGAGCGATGTCGCTCCCTGCGGCAAAGGAAATCGAGACATCGGCATAGGCAAGAGCGGCCGAGTCATTAATGCCATCGCCGATAAAGGCAACGGTTTTCCCTTGCGCTTTCAGTTGCTGCACCACTTCCACCTTCCGTTCTGGGAAAGCTTGGGCGTGGACCTCATCCCGGCGCATTCCTAACTCTTGGGCCACCGCATCCGCTACCTGCTGCACATCGCCGGTGAGCATATGGGTGCTGATTCCCTGCTGGTGTAACTCAGCAATTACCCCGGGGCTTTCGGTGCGGATCGGATCGGCATACATGATAACGCCAATTAGGATGCCATCCCGGGCCACATAAGCCAGAGAAACGCCTCCCGTCTTAAACTGCTCGCTGGCACTAATGTCGATCCCTTCCGTTTTCATAAAGCGGCTGCTCCCCACCAGTAGCTGCCGCCCTTGGATTTGGGCGACCACTCCCAATCCAACCCGATAATCCCACTCCTCGCAGGTTTTCGTTTCCGTCCCCTGTTGTTGGGCCTGTTGGACGATGGCATGGGCAACGGGGTGGCTCAACCCCTGTTCCGCCGAGGCCGCCAGACAGAGAATTTCTGCTGGGGTAACTCCCTCGGCGGTAACTTGAATGTCGGTGACGGAAGCATTGCCCTGGGTCAGGGTTCCCGTTTTGTCAAAGACGACGCAATCGACTTTTGCCAACATTTCGATCGCCCGGCCGCTGCGGATGTAAACCCCGGTCCGGGCAGCGTATGTTAATCCGGCTAAGACGGCGGTGGGGACAGATACGCGGATGCCAGTGCCGAAGTCGAGGGTGATAATGGCCGTTGTCCGGGCTAAATCTCCCGTGAATGCAAAAATGCCGGCCCCAATCAGTAGGGTGGGCAACACGGCAATGTTGGCAAATTTGGCGGCATAGTTTTCTACGCGGGTGTCGTGGACGGGAGCGGCTTTCATCAGTTCTACGACTACCCCGGCGCGGGTATTATTCCCCGTCCTTTCCACGAGAATTGCCAATTGTCCCTCTACTAACAGGGTGGAAGCATAGACCTCATCATCTACTTCCCGGTGGACGGGAACCGATTCTCCCGTCAGTTTCTGTTGGTCAATTAGTCCCTGTCCCCGGATAATCTTGCCGTCGATGGGAATTAAATCTCCCGGATAGACGATGACGAGATGGCCTTCTTTTACGTCTTTGAGGGGAACTTGCACTTCTACGCCGTCCTGTTCGATCCAGGCATATTTGCCCAAACTGTCCAGTAAATCTAGGGTCTGACGTTCGCTGGAGCGAGCGGTGACATCGCGAATTACTTCCCCAGATTCGATCAAACTGATCATGAAGGCGGGGGGAATGAAATGGCCCTGGGCGGCGCTGAGGGTGATGGCAAGGGAGTCGAGGAAATCGACAGTCAATTGTTTTTCTTCGCTGATGCCTTCCCAAGCTCGACCGTAGGCGGGCAGACAGGCGGCTAAAATTAACCCCCCAACGAGCAAGGGGGGGAGTTCTAGGGGAACGGCGACAAGAGCGAGGGCTAAACTGGCAGCGGGAATGCCCAACCGCTCCCAATAGTTAATTTCGTGGGATGTGGGTGCTGTCGCTGCCTTGGTGGTTAGGAGATAGCCGCGATCGGCTTCTTCCATCGAGAGTAGGATATATTCCCGTAGTTGTTCGGGGGAAATTTCCTCGTAATTGTATTCAATAATCAGGGATTCAGCCGCCTCATTGCAGCGAACTTGTCCGATGACATTACTATCCTCTAATATTGCCACTAAGTTGCTGGCATAGTCAGGATCGTAACCCAGGCGCTCGATCTTGACCCGCCAGCGTCCTTCGAGGGTGTGAAGGAGTTGATAGTCTTGGGAAAACCTGTGAGCTTCGGGGACAATTGCCGCGGTTTCGTTAAGTATGTCCGGTTGGACAATTACTTTTTCTGCAGTATCTGTGAAGGTCATCTTGATGGGTGTTGATTAGTATATGCTTGACACTGGCATGAACCATTTTTTATTGTCAGGAGGGAAGACGGGGAATCAATCCAGAACTCGTGTCTGCAAGCAGGCTGTCTGTACTTCGTCGAGATTAGTGGCAAACCCCAGTATATTTGACATTACCGTGCTGAAGTTTAAAGACGCGATCATTGTTGTCTAAACTAAAGCTTAGAGGAGTACCAGCTTGACTCTTGCCTTTAAAGGTATTATTGCCCTGATAGGTTGTTAGAGCTAGTCCCACGGGTTGCATTTGTGGGGGAGTGGCCGCTCCAAAGGCATCAATCGTGATAGATTGATGTTCTTTGTCGATAATCACCACGTCTGCTT
Organism: Microcystis sp. CS-574; assembly: GCF_028329095.1. Taxonomy (NCBI): domain Bacteria; kingdom Bacillati; phylum Cyanobacteriota; class Cyanophyceae; order Chroococcales; family Microcystaceae; genus Microcystis; species Microcystis sp. CS-574. The sequence continues at coordinate 4,703 of NZ_JAQMSY010000037.1, read as the reverse complement.
CGGCAATGTCCGTCACTGATTCCACTATTGTTACGGCAACGGGCCGTTTTCTCTGGATCGATGCGTCATCAATGACAGAGGTATAAAAATAGATTTTCGTTCCTTTGTCTGTCTTCCCCCTAGCAACGCAGAGAATGCCATTTCCTAGACTGGGTGCTTGGGCTAAAACAGGCTTAATGGACAAGCTGGGCAAGGAAAGCAAGGTTACAGCTGCTAACTAAGAGTGCGGCTTTGTTAGGAATTTTTAACATTTTTCTGCAAGGGGTAAATTAACTTCCAGTCATTGTAATAAAAAAAGTGAAATTTTGCCATAGTTTTGAGACGGATCGTTTTTTTTCTCACTGGGTAGTGATTCGCTAGTAGTAGTGATCCGTCTTGCTTATTTGGTATAGCTTGACACAAAACTTAATTTAGGAGTTACAAAGGTGAGATACTTCCTTCTCGGATTTGACTAGCTTGAGAAAATGTGGAGAGATTAAGGATGACTCCCTGAAGAGTCATCCGCGTACATATTTATGAGTTTTGAAAAATAAGAAATAATCTTGAAGTTCCATAATTAATTACCTTTGATTTTCCCGCTTATTTATTAACAATTATATCTGCTGTAATTAGGAATCAACTTCTTGACTAGAAGAGGAACCTCTTTTAAAAGGAATTAGTTTTTTGATTAATTCAGGTGTGATTAAGCCTTGGGGATAAAAAATGGTTCCCAAAACAATTAAAATTCCAAAAATAATCAAACGACCATCGCGCAAGAAATTCCCCAACCAAATTGGTAAACCATTCACGCCGCCGAGGGCGCGTAAAACTTCGGGCAAAGCAGTTAAAACAATGCCTCCCACCACTGGACCGATAAAAGTTCTTGAACCACCAATTAAAACGAAAGCCAAGAAAATAATACTGGCATCAAAAGTGCCTTGACGGGAATTCCAAGTATTGAGAAAATGGGCGCTTACCGCCCCCACAACTGCCGCTAAAACTGCCCCGAAAGTGAAGGATAAAACTTTGTGATAGGTGGGATTAATTCCCATAGCCGCAGCTGCCAATTCATCGGCACGAATGGCATTAAATGCCCGACCAATTTTGATGTTTTCTAACCGGTAGAGAAACAGCATAGTTAGGAATAAGAGGGGCAAAGCCAGCCAAAGGTAGGCTAATTGAGTGGTGAAAGGTTGGGGAATGGCGAAAATACCGACTGCACCACCAGTTATCTCGAGATTAAGGGCAATAATTCTCAAAATTTCTACCCAGGCGATCGTGGCAATAGCTAAATAAATACCTCGCAAACGGAGAACAGGAATACCTAAAACTATGGCTAATATTCCTGAAATAATGCCAGCAACTAACATTTCTAAAAAGACCAAAGTAAGGGGATAATTGCTACTGGTATTAGTAAAAACTTTCGTGGAAAGAATGGCGGCTACATAACCACCTAAAGCGTAAAAACCGGGGGTTGCTAAGGATAATTGACCAGCCATTAAGGGCAGATAAACTGAAAGGCCTAAGCTGGCTCCAAATATCATGGAAACGATTAAAAAACCATAGGTGTTAAGAAAATCAGCCATATTTTCGGTGAGCGGTTATTGGGTGTTTAAGTTACTGGAGTCAATTAGCTAATTTTATCACCGTTTTCTCCCCTCTGATTCTCTGGTAATTCTCGAAATTATCATAATTTTTTACTTGGTACTTTTCCTATAGGGTAGCGTTCGCCACCTGAAAAGCAGACGGGATGATCGATGATGGGAAAAAGTATCTTTCTTAACTTTGTCTGGGAAAAAATTCAGGGGAATTCACGAAACAGCAGCATTGGTTAGTTAACTCCGAAAACTGGTTCCTCAAACTGGTTCCTCGGACTCCTCTGGCTGAATTTCCCGATAAAATCGCAGTAACGGGCGAAAAAGTCCTAGAAGCTGAGGATAGCATCAGTTTTACCCCAGAAGCAATCCATCAGGTACAGGCGATCGGTGAGGAACCAGTAATGTGCTTCTAAACGTTTTCAATTCGCTCCTCTCACTAATCGAGCAGTGAATTTTTAGGTTAGAGAAATGATAGATAAATGAGAGGATTATGAGACAAATATGAAAGTTTTCTGAGGAAAAATTAGTTAAGATAAGGGGAAATTAAAGGATAAACAACTATAGATGTTTACTTCACTCGAACTTTTGACCATTTCTTTTGTAGCCGTGGGATTAGCCGCCGATGCCGTGGCCGTTTCTCTGACCAGTGGCCTGATGATTCGTCATATTCATGTTAATAAGGCTTTGAAAATTGCTTTGTTTTTTGGGGGATTTCAAGCGATTATGCCGATGATCGGTTGGGGTATCGGTCTAACCTGTCGGGATTTCTTCGCCTCTTTTGACCACTGGATCGCTTTTATTATTTTAGGGGTGATCGGCAGTAAAATGATCTACGAAGCTGTTCAAAATGATGATGAGGAAAAAAGGTTTAATCCTCTAGATTCCTATACTTTAATCGGATTAGCGATCGCTACTAGCATCGATGCTTTAGTAGTTGGTTTGGGTTTATCGATGATTAAAACTCCCTTACTTTTAGCTTGCACTATTATCGGTTCCATTACCTTTGCTTTATGTTTTATAGCTGTTTTTATCGGTCATAAATTCGGTAATTTATTTAGTCAAAAGGTGGAAATTCTCGGCGGTTTAGTTTTAATATTAATCGGCAGTAAAATCCTTATTGAACATTTAATTGCCTAGATTATCTCCCTTTTTCACTATCCTCCCTATTTTCCCCGACTATTTCCATAGGCGAGTGGCTAATTCGGGATAGCCAGCCTCAATTAAAGCCTGATCTCTGATACGACAGGAATCGCATAAACCACAGGGTTTAACTTCACCTTGATAACAAGACCAAGTATCAGCAATGGGAACCCCTAAACTAACAGCACGACGGACGATATCTACCTTACTATCCATCACCAAAGGGGCAATTAATTGGGGTGCTTTACCTTCTAAACCCGCTTTCGATGATAAATTAGCTAAAGTTTGAAAGGCCTCTAAATACTGGGGACGACAATCGGGATAACCAGAATAATCCACTGCATTAATTCCTAGATATATCGCCTCCGCTGCCCTTGCTTCCGCTAAAGAAAGAGCGATCGAAATAAAAACTGTATTTCTCCCCGGCACATAGGTAATCGGGATAATATTCGGGTTAATTCCCTCTTGGGGAATAGCAATAGATTGATCCGTTAAAGCGGAACCTCCCCACAAAGATAGATTGACTTCGATCAGATGATGTTCTTTAATATTGAGGAAATTAGCAATTTTTTTCGCCGCTGCTAATTCCCGCTCGTGTCTTTGTCCATAACGAAAAGAAAGGGCAATTAATTGATAACCAGCTGCTATAGCGATCGCTGCTGTTGTCGCTGAATCTAATCCCCCGGAAAGTAAAATAATCGCCTTTTTTGTCATTATCCTAATGTCACCTGTGTTTGTTGATAATTAGCTACTAAGATAAATTGTTTTAGCCACCGCGAAACTAACAAAATCTCCTGAATTGCCTCCCCTGCAAAAACGGTAATTTCCTATTCCTGACCATCAATTCTTACTCTGCCTAAATATATATCAAAAAATGCTTCTCCTTGGACGGTTATCAATTTATTTTGTCGCAAAAAATGCCAATCAAGACTGTCAGCATCTTGACTATTTATGGCTAAAAACTCGGTAAAACCCTTATCCAGCATAACTTCTGCGGGTAGAATCAATCCATCATCGCCAACTAAATCAATATCAAAATAAATTTGTCCTTTGGTTCCAAATCTCCCTGCAATCATATTCTGCCACTAACTCCAGTTTCATTAATGCCAAAGATATGATGGATTTTGTCGGGATATTTTGCCCTTGCTTTTTTACTGGCCACTTCTTGATCGGGATCGATAAAATAATCGCCGCTATCGGGTTCGATCGCAATGTACCAACCATAATAATGTTTCATTAACCGGGGCTGTAAACTCTGAAAAATCGGCCAACAACGATGATAAAATTCTAATTGTCGGGCGCGATGTTTGGCCTTTGCTTCCTCTGTAGATTGAATCTCCGGAAAAACTCGACCACGACGCACTACTCGTTCAGAATTGTTGTTAGACATAGTAAGTAATAGGACAAAATTAACTTCTTGGTTAGGATAGGCGTAATTAGTCACAGTAAGAAGCAGGGATTATTGAGAATAAAGTAATCCTTAAGCCCTAGGTGGAGAACGCTCGCCGGCTAACAAGTTGAAAAGTTCCTCAACCGCATTTGGCTCTTCTAGGTTCTGTGTGAGCATGGTACAATAGTAACACGGAACAGAAGGTGGGTTATGTGGATAAATTTTGATCAACTCCTCGATTTATCAAATGTAACAGTGGTCAATGTTCGTAGATCTGGACAAGAAAATTTGACTAGATGTGATTAAAGGACATAAGCAAGATGAATTGGGAATCCTTAAAAGCACAGCCAGAAACAGTTCGGGAGAAGGTGAAAGAAGTGAGCGTCGATATGTGGTCAGGATTTACAGCAGTGATCAAGGAATTATTTCCCAATGCTAAAATCATCTATGACCGTTTTGACTCTTTTGGATTTGGTGGGTAAAATGTATTCTAAGATACAGTCCTGCTGGCGAGCGAGTGGAAGGAACCACAAAGACACAAAGGACACAAAGATTGATCGATCCTGTGTAAGTTAAACTTATCACACAGAACCTAG